>JBEAVX010000817.1:0-11387 GCA_041160755.1 Pseudomonadota bacterium | reverse complement strand
CCCCTGCCCTCGGGCCTCCAAGGCTTCTTGTCCGCGGCCCGCGCCGCCCGAGACAACGCCAGGCCCCTCTTGAGCGCCGAGGCCATCCCCACCCAGCACGCCCACGAGCTGAGCCGCCGCTACGCCTTCAACAGCGTGCGCGCCCAGCGCATCACCCGCCTCTTTGACGAGCTCAACGCCGCCTTAGACGCCGCCGCCCGCGACGGCCGCTTGAGCCCGGAGGAGCTCGCCCCGGCGCGGTACGGCCTGCGCTCCTTGGCCGCCGAGACCTGGGCCGGAGACCTCACCTTCGACGGCGCCGACTCCGGCACCTACCACTCCTACGGCGAAGACAAGCCCTTCGTGCACACCTTAGAGCTGACGCTCAAGGCCCTGCCCGCCGAGGACAGCCCGGCCTTTGGCCTGCTCAGCGCCGAGCAGCAGCACGCCGTGCGCCGCCAGCGCGCCCAAGCCCAGGCCCACCTCGACCACCTCATGCGCCACAAGTACGCCTACGCCGGGGTGAAGGAGCTGGACATCGAGCGCAGCGTCGGCGGCCTGCTCATCGACCGCGTGACCCGGCACATCGTCTCTGAAGAGCGCGCCAGCGCGGCCACGCTCATCCCCCGCTACGAGCTGCTGCGCGTGGACCCCAACGCCGACCACCCCCACGCCGGGGCCTGGGTGTACCGCGACGCTGGGCTGTACTGTTTGGAGAGCGGCGAGGTCATCGAGCTTGACGAGGGCCTTCTGCGCGCCATCCCCGTGCCCGCCGCCCAGCTCACCTTCCAGCGCGCGCCCAACGACCCCCGGCTTCGCGCGGACGTGCGCTTCGACTGGGACAACGACGGCCTCGTGCGCAGCGGCGAGGTCTCCTGGGTGTCGTGGGCGGGCCACTGCGACATCAAGGCCGTGGTCGAGTCCCTCGGCCTCACCTTGACCGGCGCGGACGCCCCCTCCCTCACCGAGTACCGCGCCGAGACCGACGCCGAGCACCGCTGGACGCGGGAGCTGCTCCTGTAGGATCTCTGCTCGTCGATGGAGCTGGGCAGCGCCTACTCGAAGACCGACGGCAGCGGCGAGGTGTCGATGGGGCGGCGGATGTTCGGCGGCGCGCGCAACGACAGCCGCCCCGACCGGCTCCAGCTCACCGGCCTCGCCCAAGGCAAACACTTCCGCTGGCCGCTCTCCGGTCGCCAAGAGAGCTTCGTCGTCACCGGGGTCTCCTTCGGCGGCGAGGCGCTCGACCTCGACACGGTCTTCTTGCGTGAGCTGCCCGACCTCGCGGCCGTAGACTTCGCGCCGAACCCCCGCTTTCTGCGCACCGTCGAGGGTGACTACAACGTCATCGACGTCGCCGGGGCCACGCTGCAGGCGAAGCTCTCCGTCGAGCGCTTCTCTCCTCGGGACGGCCACATTCAGCGCGTGAACGAGGAGACGACGATCCACCTCGGCCCCGAGGGCGCGGGCGGGCGCTTCTTCTTGGGCACCCACCTGCACAGCGCCGCCAACCGCGAGCTCTATGAGGTGTGGCTCGATCGGGGCAAGAACGCGGTCATCGCCGAGCTGATCCGGGCCGAGCGTGATCCAGCCACGGGCCAGTGGATCAGCAGGCCCGTGCCCGGGCGCGCCACGGTGATCGCCCTGCACCCCAGCCTCGGCTGCACGCTCTCCAGAGAGATGAAGATTGATGATCCCGCCATGTTTCAGGCGCTCCTGAACGAGGCCGTGCGCGCCGGGCGCTCGATCTGCGCGGACACCGACATGCTGGCCGAGGTCTGGAACGGCGTCGTGACACGCATCACCAGCGCGCGCATCGCCGTGAACGAGGCCCGACGGGTGGAGCGCTGGCGGGTGGACGTCGTCGCGCGATTTGGCCGGGCGAGCCTGGAGTATCTCGTGCGCCTTAACGCCGAGGGACACAGCGAGGCCTGGTGCCCCATCCCCGGCATCCGCGCTGTGGACTTTTTGTGGTCGGACTGGCCAGACGTCGGCGCCAAGGCCCGCTTGGGCAACGACTGGGTGGTGAACCGCACCATGCGCGACCGCGGCCTCATCACCGTGCTCCAGTCTCCGGCCGGACGCGGCGGCGTCTACGTGCAAGACGACCACATCAAGCACGTCTATGAGCGCCTCTGGGCGGCGCTCTCTGGCTGCAAGTACACGATCTTGTTGGACAACAAACGGTACGCCTTCCCCGACGAGGGCAGCTACCGCGCGGCCATCGACCGCCTGCGCGCCGCCCGGACCGAGGCCCTCGCGTCGTCGGCCCCATGAAGGCCGCGCCCCGGCGGCGCCGCCGCGGCGCCGCCAATGCCGGGAGGATCCTCACGCCAACGATCGGTGTGAGGCCCGATCTTCACAGCCCATAAAAATAACTATTGTAATCTTCAATTTAATACGCTCCTCTTACAGAGCGCCCTCTCTGGCCCCTCCGGCCCCCCTCGATCCACTTCGTTCTGATACTCTTCGCCAAGCCTCAACGGACCGCACCCCCGCCGAGGCCGCAAGCGCAGGAAGACCGCATGCCCTACATCGTCCCGGCGTCACGATCGTTGCGCGTCAAGATCGTCTATTACGGGCCTGGTCTCTCAGGAAAAACCACCAACCTGATGAAGCTCTACGAGGCGTTCCCCCCGACCTCACGCGGCAAGCTCATCCAGCTCGACACGGAGACGGAGCGCACCCTGTTCTTCGACTACTTCCCGCTGAGCCTGGGCACGCTCGGCAACTACAAGATCAAGGTCGACTTCTTCACTGTCCCAGGTCAGTCTTTTTACAACGCGACCCGCCGGACGGTGCTGGAGGGCGCGGACGGCGTGGTGTTCGTCGCCGACAGCTCCGAGCGCCGTGAGCAGGCCAACATCGTCGCCCTCAAGAACATGCACCAGAACCTGGAGAGCCTCGGCATCTCGCTCGATCAGCTCCCCATCGTGTTCCAGTGGAACAAACGGGACGCCAGCGACGCCCTGCCCGTCTCGGTCCTGGAGTCCACGCTGAACCCCAAGAAGGCGCCTTCAGTCTCCGCCGTCGCGAGCCGCTGTGAGGGGGTGCATGAGACACACTCCCTCATCGTGCGCGCGGTCCTGGAGCGAATTCGGTTTCTCTCCCAAGCCAACCGCAGCGTCGAGTCCTCCTGACCCCCGATCAACCGGAGCACGAGCCGATGCGTGAGATCCTTCGTGGTGATCTGGAGGTTCTGAACCTCGCGTCCGTCCTGCAGCTCATCGAGGCTGAGGCGGTCACGGGCTTGATGAGCTTTGACCAAGGCGCCGAGATTCGGTTTAAGCACGGGCAGCTCGTGAGCGCGACCATCGGTCAACGAAGCGGCCTGCAGGCCGTGGAGGAGATGTTCCTGACGCCGATGGCCACCTTCGTCTTGAGCCAGGTCGAGATCCAAGAGGAGCGTGTCCTGGGCATGATGACCGGCGTGATCATGTCGGGTCTGCGCCTCTCGGACGAGTGGGCGCGGCTCTCGGCCCTGGTGCTCGGCCCCCGGCCGGGCCGGGAGATCAAAGACCCGGCCTTGTTGGCCTTGGTCAGCCAGATGGACGGCGCGCGCACCGTCGTCGAGGTGCTCCAGGCCGCGGGCACCTACCCCGTCGCCGCGATTGATCCCCTCGTGCGTGGGCTCGACGAGGGCCTCCTGCGTGAGGTCAGCGCCCCGGCGCCAGAGCGCGCGAAGGCCGCGCTGAACCCGCCGGGCCCCGAGGAATATTACCCGCTCATCGACGCTGGCCGAACCTACCTCAAGCTCGGCCAGCTCGCCGAGGCCGAGGCCGCGTTTCGCCGCGCGCAGATGGCCCGCCCCGATGATCGCCTCGCAGAACAGAACCTCAAACGTGTGCTGCAGCTCAAGCAGCAGCGCGCGTAGTCCCCTCCGGCCCACAGCCGGGTGTCCCGAACGCCAACCCCCGTAGAAGGAGTCCGCCATGAGTCGTGCCGAGCAGATCACCAAGCTCATCAAGAGCCTCTCGACCACCACCCCCGACATCGAGGCCGCCGCCGTGGTCGATAACGACGGCCTCATGATGGCCTCCTCGCTCCCTCAAGACGTCGATGAGGACTCCGTCGCCGCGATGTCCTCCGCGCTTCAGGGCATCTCCGAGCGCATCGCGTCCGAGCTCAAGCGCGGCAGCTTCGAGCTGGTCATGGTGCGTGGTGGCGACGGCTTCGCGATCCTCACCCGCTGTAGCGACGAGGCCGTGCTCTCCGTGCTCACGTCCAAGAACGCGAAGCTCGGGCTCATCTTCCTCGACGTGAAGCGCGCCGCCGCCGACATCGGCAAGCTCCTGCGCTGAGCGATCCTGCGCTGATCCAGGGAGAGGGGAGCGCGCTCTCCTCTCCCGTCTCCCCTCCTCCTCCTCTCGGACGTCTCGTCTGGAGTCATCGTTATGCAGATTCAGGGGCTTGAGCGCGAGATGACCGCGCTGCTCACCGGGATGAACCTCATCGGCAACTATCCGTTGTCCCTGGTGTGCACCGACCAGGGCCTGCTCGTCGCGGCCTCTGGAGAGAGCCTACGCTCCGAGATCGCCGCCGGGCTCACGAGCCTGTTTGACGACATCGTCGTGCGCGCCCAACGCGACCTCGGCTTCCCCCGCGTCGACGAGCTGACGCTCACCGACGGCGACTCCAACCGCTACGTCATCCGTCCGCTGCCGATCGACGCGAACCTCCGCCTCTTTCTTGTTGTGCAGGTGCCCGTGAAGGCCACCTGGCGACACAACACCAACCTGCTGATCAAGCGGCTGATTGACCTGCTCCGCCCGCTCGTCGAGCGCGACGCAGGGGAGGCCGCGACCGAGCGCCAAGATGAGCTCTGATCCATCGATTCAACTCGACCTCTCCTTGGCCGAGGAGGACGGGACGTCCTTCTCGGGCCTCGACTTCTCTGAGGGCGATCTCAACAGCCTGCTCAGCGGCCTAGGCACCGACGACGCCGAGCCCTACGAGGGTGAGCTTGAGGCGAGCGACGAGCTGCACGCCTTGGCGCGCACGCTCTCCGGCCAGTACGTCGATGTCGTCGGCGCGTTTGTGCGGCAGGTGTTCTCTAGCCGCCCAGGCCGCGCCCAGCCGGGCAACCAGGTGCTCGGCGCCCTCGACGCGCTGTTGCGCCTGTCCCGGGAGACGGGCGACCTGCCGCTCCAGGCCGCGCTCTCGACGGTGCACGACGTCATCCAGGCCGGCGTCCCCGAGCACCGCCGCGACTTCAACCGCTTCTTGACCCAGCTCCGCGACGGCGTGCTGCTGTTCGCGGATCTCCTGCGCGAAGAGGACGCCGAGCGCCTCAAGGGCCTCATTTTGTACCAAGACCGCAGCCTGCCGCTCTTAGAGGAGCTCGCGAACCTCAAGGGCATCGGCCCCAAACGCCTGGAGCGCCTGTACTGCGCCGGGCTGTTCACCATCGAGGCCGTCGCCGAGGCCGATCCCGCCGACGTCGCCGAGGTGACGGGCCTGCCGCGTAAGCTCGCCGAGCAGGTGGTGGACGCCACCCGGGAGTTCGCCGATCGCCAGCGCCGCTCCTGCGTCGTGGAGCTGCACCACCGGGTGCAAGAGTTCCACGCCGTGCTGCCCCGGCTGAACCCCGCGAATGAAGATGACCGCCGAATGCTCGACCTCGCCCGGCAGACCCTCGCCGAGCTTCAGAGCGCCCTCTCCCAGATTGAGCAAGCCACCACGAGGTGATGTGATGACCTGGAACGAGCTGATCGCGGCGGTGGCGGCCAAGACCGGCCGCTCGCAGACCCAGACCCGCGAGCTGCTAGACGCCACGATGGAGCAGATCGTCTCGGCCTTGGCCGAGGGCGAGAAGGTGCCGCTCAAAGGCGTCGGCGTGCTCAGCTCCGTGTGGCGTGAGGCGCGCACCGTGCGCAGCATCACGAACCGGCGCCGGATGATGGTGGACGGGCGCTACCTGCCCCGCTTTCGCCCCGCCCAGGCCATGCGTGAGCGGCTGGCGCTGCGCACGCCGCAGGTGTTCCGCAGCCCGCGGCACCAAGAGGCCTGGCGTGTGGCCGAGACGCTCATCGGCGATCTCGACCTCTACCACCGCAACACCGCGCCCTCGGGCCTCAACGGCGAGATGGACGACCTCACCACCCGCGCGGCCTGCCGCGAGGCGTTCGGCTCGGTGTGGGATCAGGTGACCGTGTCCTTTGAGAAGGACGTGCCCGCCGACATTCGCGCCGAGTTTGACCACCTGGCCTGGGCCGCCCGTCGGCGCTGGGGACTGCCCCGGGGCTGAGGGGACTTGGCAGTTTCTGCCAAGTTCTCCCCAGAGACAGACCGCCCCCGGGCGCCGCGTGGCGCGCCGGGGGCGGGGGTCGAGGGCGGCGCGACCGACCTCAGTAGGTGATGGTCGTGCCTTCGGTCTTGTCGCCGGGATCGACGGTGAGCGAGGTCTTGGGGCCGATGACGGTGTCGCCCGTGGCCTTGCCCGTGGAGTTGTTGTAGGACTCCGTGGGGCTCGTGCCGTCGGCCTCCTCGATGAGGTACACGTCGAGCTTGGTGCCGGACGAGAAGATCGGGAACTCCGTGCGGTACTCCCAGGGCCAAGAAGAGCCGTCCCACTGCACCGAGCCCTCGGGCAGCCCCTTGCCGGGGGTGGTGCCGCCGCGGTGGAACTCCAGGGTGATGGTCACCGAGGGGGTCGTGCCCGAGACCGTGCCGCAGAAGACGTTGTTGCCCGAGATCGTCGCGTCGCCGCAGGTGTCGAGCCCGGTGTCGGTGTCGGCGTCGGAGTCGGTGTCGGCGTCCGCGTCGGCGTCGCTGTCCGCGTCGCTGTCGGCGTCAGAGTCCGCGTCGCTGTCCGCGTCCGAGTCCGCGTCGCTGTCTGCGTCCGAGTCCGCGTCGCTGTCCGCGTCCGAGTCCGCGTCGCTGTCCGCGTCGGTGTCCGAGTCGGCGTCAGCGTCAGCGTCGGCGTCCCCCTCCACCTGGCCGGAGTCCCAGCCCGCCAGCGGGTAGCAGTTGCCGTCCGACGCGCGACCGAATCCTTCGGCGCACTCGACGCTCTCACCTTTGCAGCTCGTCAGCGCGAGCCCGACGAGCACAAGCGGAATGCGTGCCAACCTCATCACTCCTCCTTTGAGTCTTGAGACTTCCTGTTCTCGAACATCCTACTGCAAATTTGACATCATGCGGACACGGACGTCGAAGGAGCCGACACATCCCCCGCACACAAAAACACCGTGACGCCCTCGGGCGCGCGGCCCAAGAGCCGCTCATGGGCGGTGACGCCGACCTCCCCTGGGCTCGTCAGCGGGCGGTCGGCGGCGAGTACAACGCTGATCGTCCGCAGCGGATCGGCGCGGCGCAAGGCGTGGAGCGCCTCGGCGAGATCTAGGGCGTCGTCGGAGGTGGCGCGGAGCACGGGCCCCGGCGCGGCGTCGGGGAGCGGGGTCTCGGGCGCGGTGAGCACGACGACCAGCCCCAGCCGGGCCTGCGCCGCGACAAGATCCCACAAAAGCTCAGGGCTGAGGACGATCTTTGGCGCGTGAGGCGCGCGCGCGAGGCGCAGGTGCGCGGGCAGCCCGGCGCGGCGGCGCGTGGTGTAGGCCCAGGTCAAGGCGGCCGTGAGCGCGCAGAGGGCCAGCGAGAACGGCAGGCTCCAGCTCGGCGGTCGGCCTGTGGGGCCCCCGGGGGCGCCTTGGGGAGGTCCGCCGTCTTGGGGAGGCGCCCCGGCCGGGCCCAGGTCTTGGCCTTTGGGGCGGCTCAGCATCGCCCAGTCCGCCGGGGCGAGGCCCTCGGCGGTGAGCCGGGCCTTGAGCACGGCGGCGCCCTCGGGGAAACGCGCCGTGTACCGCTCGGCCTCGCCGCCGCCGCGTAAGCTCACCTCCAAGGCGTAGCCCGGCGCGGGCCCGGCGCAGGTGGCGACGCCGTCGTTCTGGGCGCGGTCGGGGAAGCTGCCGTCGTCGCGGCAGGTCAGCTCTACGCGCCCGCCCGGCCCCGAGAGCAGCACCACCGGGGCCTGCACCACGGGGCCTCGGTCAATCTCCAGGACGAACGCCGGGACCGGCGGGCGCGGTGGACCGGCGGCGCCCACAGGCGGCGGGCCGCTCACCAAGGCCACGCCGCGCCCTCGGGCCACGAGCCCCCAGCTCGGGCCCTCGGGGGCGCCCCCCTCGGCGGCGAGGCCCCGGGCGCCGTCGATGAGCGCGACCACCCGGGGGCCGCCGACCCACGGGGGCAGCTCGCCGCAGGTGAAGACGCCGTCGCCGGGGGACGTGTCGCCGCCCGCGCCGTCGTCGCGGCACAAGGCGGCGTCTTCAGCGTCACCCTCGGCGCGCAGCACCACGACCGAGCGCGCGTCGCCGACCTCAGACACCCAGGGCCGCTCCGCCCAGGCGAGGCTCATCCACAGCCACCACATACGGACACTTCCTCGTGCTAGGATAGCCGAAGCGCGCATGAAGCTGAGCCCCCTCCAGTCCTTCGCCCTCTTCTTCGCCCTGTCTTGCGCGGGGGACGAGGCCGCGCCCGAGGCCCAGGCCGACGCCGCGCCCGAGGCCGACACGACGGGATCCTCCACCACGAGCACCCTGGCGCGCTCGCTCTACGCCGGGGAGACCGGCGCGCTGGCCGCCCAGGCCGGGGATCGGGCGCGGATCTTGGTGTGGTTGCGCGGCCTCTCGTTGTCGCCGACGGAGCTCGGGATGACCTGCGCCGCCGCTGAAGCCGTCGCCGCCACCCGGGAGCGCGCCGCCGCCGAGCACGCCCGGCTCGCCGAGGCGGAGTCCGCCGCGCTCACGCCCCACTACGAGGCCCTCGCCGCGCGGCTCCTCGCCGGGCCGCTGGACGAGGCCGAGGCGGCGAGCTGGGCCGCGCGCATCGACGCCGCCCGGGAGGGCCTCGGCGATCCCCTGGCCCTGGAGCGCGCGGCGGTGGAGGCGGCGCTCGGCGAGGCCACCCGCCTGCAGAGCGCGCTTGGCCGCCGCGAGGGCCTCGGCGGCGCCTTGTTTCTGCTGCGGCGTGAGGTCTCTGACGGCGCGCGCCCCGGGCTCTACGAGGGGGTGCTGGGCCGACCCTGGGACCCTGGCGACTTCGCCTCCTTGCGCCGCGCCAGCGCCCCGGTGGAGCCCGGCCAGCTCGACGTCGGCGGACTGTGGAGCTTGGAGGCCGGGGACTGGCGCCTGCTGCCGTCGCTCAGCGATCAGCAGGTCCGGGTGATCCTCACCTTGGCCCTGGACCACCCCGAGACCGCCGCGACCTGTCGGGCGCTGGAGGCCGCCACGATCGCCTCGCCGACGCCGCCATGAGCGCCGCCGGGCGTTGGGCCGCCTGGGCGATGGTCTACCTCCTCGGCGCCGTGGCCTTCACCTGGCCCATGGCCCAGCACCTCGGCGACGCCGTCTGGGGCGACCGGTTCGACACCTGGACGACCCTGTGGCTCATCGACCACCTGCACGGTCGCCTGATGAGCGGGGACTGGTCGGAGACGAGCCAGGCCATCCTCTACCCCTTGGGCTACAACCTCTGGAGCTTCGGCCACGTCGGCGTGCAGCTCGTCGGCGTCGGGCTCATGGCCCTGGGCCTGCCCGTCGTCGCGGCGTACAACGTCTTGAACCTGCTCGCGTTCACCACGACGGGGCTCGGCGCCCACGCGCTGGGGCGGCGGCTCTCTGGAGGTGACGCGGGCGGCCTCCTCGCCGGGGCGACCTTCACGTTCAACCCCTACACCTACGGCGAGATGGCCGCGGGCTGCGTGGAGCTCGTCGCCGCCGGGCTCCTGCCGCTCTACGCCTTGAGCCTCGTGCGCCTCGCGGACGCGCCGAGCCCAAAGCGCGCCGCCGTCGCCGGGCTGACCCTCGCGGTGATCGGCCCGTTCAACTGGTATTACACGGCCTTCGCGGGGATGTTCACTGGGGCGTTCTGGCTCTGGCGCGCCGTCACGCCCTCGGAGACCCGCACCAAGACCTTGACCCTCTTGCCCCTCGCCGTGCTCGGCGCCGCGCTCACGAACGCGCCGCTCATCCCCAAGGTGCGCCAAGAGACGCCGTCCCGCGCGGAGATCAGCGCCGAGAGCTTCTCCGAGGCCCGCTGGCGCGACGCGATGACCTTGACCGACGGCTCCGTCCCGCTCCACGCGCTCACTGAGGCGCGGATGGAGTCCGCCGACACGATGCAGGTGGTGATCAACTCCACCTCGCTGCAGAGCTTGGCCCGGGGCGGCTTCCCCACGAACCCCCTGGAGAGCACCC
Source organism: Pseudomonadota bacterium (assembly GCA_041160755.1). Lineage (GTDB taxonomy): Bacteria > Myxococcota_A > UBA796 > UBA796 > CAJQPC01 > JADKFE01. The sequence continues at coordinate 1,209 of JBEAVX010000817.1, read as the reverse complement.
CCGGGCGCCTCGCCTGGATCGTCGGCTGGATGGGCCTCGCCGCGTCCGGGCGCCGGGGCCTGCCCTGGGCGATCTTCACCTTGGGCTTCACGACGCTCACCTTGGGGCCCTTCGTGCAGCTCGACGCCACGCCGCCCCTGCCGGAGTGGTCGTCCCACACGCCCTTGCCGTACTACGCGCTGTACAACGAGCTGCCGTTCTTCGCCAAGGCCTATCGCCCGTACCGCATCGGCGTGCTGAGCTTGATGTGCCTCTCGGCCTTGGGCGCCGTGGGCCTCGCCGCGCTCTCCCGCCGGGCGGGCTGGGCGCTGGCGGCGCCCTTCGCCTTGGCGATGATGAGCCAGCCGCTGTGGACCGGCGCCGCGGCGCGCGCCTTGGCCGACGCCCGACACCCCGCGGCCTACGCCAAGCTCGACGACGCCCCGCCCGGCGCGGTGATCGAGCTGCCGCTGCTCTACCAGCCCGCGACCCCGGCCAACGCGCGCTTTCAGTACAACCAGCTCGCGCATCGGCGCCCGATGCTGAACTGCAACCAGCTCATCCGGCGCACGGACCTCGCGCGGTTTCGGGACTACGTCGGCCAGAACACCCTGCTCACCTTCGCCCTGGATCTGGGCCGGGCCGAGCCGCCTTATGGCTTCACCTGGGCCGATGTGCGGGTGCTCAAAGACCAGGGCTTCGGCCTCCTGCTCACCCACACCGAGCTGCCTGAAGAGCTCGCCCAGCTCGCCGGGGATCAAGAGCACGCCGACCGCCTGCGGCAGCCCGCCTGGGACCTCCTCGACGCCGCGTTCGGCGCGCCGGTCCTCGACGCCGAGGGCCTCCGCGCCTACGCCTTGCCCCAAGACGCCCCGGTCGAGGGGGAGGTCACCAGCGCCGGGCACGCCTGGTCCGACGTCGATCTGGAGTGGGACAACGTCACGTTACACCTAACGCTTCTGCCGGACGGGGAGGGCCTGGTGTTGCCCTTGGGCGAGGGCGCGACGCGGCTCTCGATGTGGGCGCTGCGGCCCGAGGCGGAGCCCGGCGCCGGCACGCTCACCCTGCTCGTCGGCGACGCCCGCCTGCCGCTCCCGACGCGGCCCGGCGCCTGGACCCGCCTGGAGCGGGCGATCCCGGCGGGCGCGACCGAGGCGCGGCTCGTCGCCGAGGGCGGCCCCGCGCGGCTTCGGCTGAGCGCCGTGCAGGTCGAGCGCGCCGGGGCCGCCC
>JBEAVX010000760.1:0-4065 GCA_041160755.1 Pseudomonadota bacterium | reverse complement strand
GACGTCGCCGAGTCCACGGAGGATCTCGACCCGCGCCGCCAAAACTCGGGGCCGATGCCGCTCACCGAGGTCACCGCCTCGCCGCCGCCCCCGCCTGTCGCCCAGGCCGCCCCCGGCGCCGCGCCGCGCTACGAGGACACCCTCGTCCTCGACGGCAGCTACGGCAAGAAGCAGGAGGCCGTCGCCGAGTCTGAGAAGGCCATGGACGAGGCCGACGACGCGGGCGGCTTCACCCAGAACGGCCCCGTCGGCGGCGCCGTCGCGGACAGCTACGCCACGAGCGGCGCCACCGCCGCCTGGGACCAGCCCACGACGAACGAGGCCCTCACCGTCTCGAAGGAGTCCGTGCGCCGGGACCGGACGCCGATGAGCAGCCGGGGCGCGGCGAGCAACAGCGTCGCCGTCCCCGCCGAGGAGTCTCGGTCCAAGTCCAGCGCGGACTACGCCGAGGCGCCCCCCGCCGCGCCCGCGCCGTCGAAGACCGCCACCAAGCCGACGACGACGACCACCACCTCCCTCGCCAGCCAGCGCGCCGCGGCCATGCCCGCCGACTACCGGGCGAGCTGGTACACGAGCCTCTCCGACGCCGCCCTCGTCGCCGAGCTCAGCGCCGCTGAAGCCGCCGCGAAGGCCGCCGCCGCCAAGGGGGACTACAACGCCGCCTTCGCCGCCGTGGGCCCCTTCGTGAACCACGCCGACGCCCGGGTCGCCCAAGACTTCGCCGGCCGCGCCGCCGACTACGCGCTCAAGGCCGGGAGCGCCAACGCCGCGCTCAGCACGATCCGGGCCGCGAAGAGCCGCTCCAGCGCCAACACGCCCTACCTCGCCCGGCTGTGGGCCATCGAGGGCGCGGCCTATGAGGCCCGCGGCGACGCCGAGTCGGCCCAGCGCGCCTACGCCGAGGCCGCCCGGCTCAACCAGAGCCGCTAAGCCGTGGCGACGAGCGCGCCGTCGCGAACGACGAAGCCTCGCACGGGGCGGGCCTCCAAGGCGGCGACGGTCTCGGCGTCAAGCGCCCAGCGGCGGGTCGAGGCGATGTTCGCCACCCGGGCGCGCAGGCGCGTAGACTCCTCCTTGGGGTTCACCAAGGCGCCGATGAGGCCCTCGCGGACCTCCGCCGTCTCGTCTTGGGCGGCGAGCACCTCGACAGCAGCGTAGCGGCAGCCCTCGTCGTAGTCGGGCAGGGCCGAGCGGGCGACGGCGACGAGGCTCGGGTCCTTAAAGTCCGCGAGCTTCACGAGCAGGTTGCGGCGTTTGTCGGGGTGAAGCTCGGCGCGGGTGGCCTCGGCCTCGATCATCTCCACCGTGAGGCGCATGGCGGCGTCTTGGCTCGTGAGCTGGGCGTAGAGCGCCAGAGGCCGGGCGAACTTCTCGGTCTTGAGCAGGCAGGCGCGCAGGGGGTCCACGGCGCTCTGGCCGAGGCCCATGAGGAGCTGGCTGACCTCCTCTTTCTCGGAGGCGTCCTTCATGCCGTGCTCGTAGTCCATCTCGAAGCGGCCGATGAGCCCACGAATCGCCGCCGGGGTGCCGTTCTCGGCGAGCCAATGCGCCGAGGCCTGGCGATCCTCGATGGGGGTGTCCTTGGACTTGATCCGCTTGGCGTGCTTCTGAATCTGCTGCTCTACGGAGCCGCCGAAGAGGAAGTCGAACAGGCCCATGATGTCTCGTCTCCGATGCGGGGCGAGGGATAAACACCTCGGCCGGTCGGGCAAGCGACGGGGATCATGGATCGTTCGCCCCGCAGGGGGTTCGGGCGCCGATCCACAGCCGCGCGCCGAGGTCCGCCGCCGCCGGGGTGAGCCCAGCGCTCAGCTCCACCCCCGCCCGGGTGGGCCCCCGCGCGCCCTCGACGCCGAGCCCTAGGCTGAGATCCGCCGGGTTTCGTGGGGACGGCAGGCGCCCGCCGACCCGCGCCAGCGCCCGCGTCGGCCCGAAGGGGCGCGAGGCCGTGAGCAGCACCAAGGCCGCGTCATCTTGGGCGGAGTACCGCAGAGGATCCCCGAGGATCACGAGCCCGGCCCCGGCGGTGATCGCGCCCGCGTCTCCGGCCCAGCGGGCGAAGGCCATCGCCGCGACGTCGGTCTCGTCGGTGCCTAGGCCATCCTCCGTCGAGGCGTTCGGGAGCTTCACCTCCCAGTCCAGCCAGAGCGCCGGGCGCGGGCCAAGGGCCGGGAGGATCCTTGCGCTCGTGCCGAGGCGAAGATCCCCTGGCCCGAACGATCGGCTCCCGTCGGGCCAGCGCGCCCCGAGGCCCTCCACCCGAAGTCGCACCTCAACGGCCTCCGCAGGGGCATAACGGGCGTTTATCCCTACGAACGCGCGATCCTCCTCCACCGCCTCAAAAGGGGTCACCCAGCCGCTCATCCCGCCAAGATCAAGGCAGAAGGCGCAATATGGTCCAGACCCAAGCGGCGCGAGGGCGTCGGGCCAAAGAACGTCCGCCGCTTGGCCGACGCGGGGGATCCCCCCCATCATCGCGACGGCCAGGACAAGAAAATTCAGAGAAGTTGCCGGAGACTTGCCCAAAAGTTGACGCTCCCTCAGGGGTCCGTGTACTTTAGCTCGACCCGGTCTTCATCGTCTCCCGGCAGGGCCACACCCTCATCCCGCGAACCTCTCCAGCTCGGAGCGTCAGGAATGTCCCAAACCATGTTCAGGCTCACGCCCCTCGCGCTGCTGGTCAGCCCCCTCGCGCTGCAGAGCTGCGGCGACAAAGACGGTGAGGACACGAGCGTCACCGCTTACTGCTCCCCCGAGGCCAACGCGGGCGCCGACCAGTCCGTCGCCCTCGCCTCCTTGGTGAGCCTCGACGCCACGGCCTCGGGTTACCCCGAGAGCTGCAACCAAGAAGGCGAGGACGCCCTCACCTTCACCTGGTCGTTCGACGCCGTGCCCGTTGACTCGTTCATCGACGTGAGCGCGCTGAGCGACAACGGCACGAACGCCGCCTCCACCGCGACGTTCACCCCGGACATCTCCGGCACCTACGTCCTGAGCCTGCTCGTCTGCGACGAGACCTCCTGCTCGCCCCCGGACATCGTGGTCGTCACGGCCTCGGCCGGTGACGCCGCCCCCGTCGCCGACGCCGGCGCCGACGCCAGCGCCGAGGTCGACACCCGCGTTGAGCTCGACGGCTCCGCCTCTTACGACCCCGAGGGCGCTGAGCTTGAGTTCTCTTGGGCCCTGTCCTCGGCGCCGTCCTGCTCGGCGCTCGGCCCCGACGATCTCTTCAACCCCACGTCCTCCAAGCCGACGCTCATCTGTGACTGCGACGGCGTGTTCGTGGCCTCCCTCGTCGTGAGCGACGGCGGCGCTTGGTCCTCTCCGGACTACGTCTCCGTCACCTGCGCCTCGGGCAACCAGCTCCCCATCGCCGACGCCGGTGACTCCGAGTCTCTGGCCCCCTGCGACGGCTCGACGATCCAGCTCAACGGCTTCGGCTCCTACGACCCCGAGGGTGAGGAGCTTGAGTACCAGTGGACGGTGGTGTCGGTGCCCTCGGGCTCGACGGTCGATGAGACCGCCCTCACCTCGCTCTCCGAGGCCAGCCCGTACTTCACCTGGGACGTCCCCGGCGAGTACACCTTCCAGCTTCAGGTCTACGACGGCACCCTGTGGTCCGCCCCCGACGTGGTCACCCTCGTCGCCCAAGACATCACCGCCAACCTCAAGCCCGTCGCCAACGCGGGCGAGGACCAGTCCACGAGCGCCACGGCCTCGTGCACCACCTCGGCGTATGTCTGGACCTGCGACGACTGCGAGGGCCAAGAGTTCGATCTCGACGGCTCCGGCTCCTACGACCCCGACGGCGACAGCTTGAGCTACACCTGGACCGACCTCTCCGGCGTGTCCACGATCTCCAGCCGCAACAGCGCCAGCTCGCTCGTCAGCGTCCCGCCCACGGCGGCGACGTACAACGTCTCCACCTCCCACTCGTTCAACGTGCAGCTTGATGTCGCGGACTGCGCGACGAGCAGCTCCGATGTCGTGACCGTCACCGTGAGCTGCAAGGGCGAGAAGTGATGCCCGCGCGCTGCAACCCCCTCTTAGGAGCCGCCCCCATGC
>JBEAVX010000731.1:0-3568 GCA_041160755.1 Pseudomonadota bacterium | reverse complement strand
CCCAGGCCCGCGTCGTGTTCGCCGTGGCCAGCGCCCGCGCCCGCGAGCTGTGGAGCCCCCCAGGCTGCGCCACGCTCTGGAACCTCCCCCCCGACATCGAGGACGCCTTCGAAGACCACTGGCAGAGCTGGGCTGATGCGCCCGAGGTCTGGGCCCCCGTCTTCGACGTGTTGACCCGCGCCAAGGGTGAGCTGCTCGACGAGCTCCGCGCCGTGGACGCCATCACCGCGCCCCAGGCCGAAGCCGCGCGAGACCTCAAACGATCCCTGGATGGCCGCGCGGTGCTCTTGCCCGGCGTGCGCGCCATCAACGACGACACCCTCGCCCTGCTCGCGGCGGGCTTCTTTCGCGGCGAGAAGGGCGCTCCGGCCATCCCCTACGCCCGGCTGGAGACCTGATGGCGGCGGGCCGCGCCCAGGTGGTGTCGTCGTTTCTGGTGATCAAGGGCGCCCAGCTTGAGGCGACCTACCGGGCGTTCACGCATTGGGATCTGGGCCGCTCCAAGAAGGAGAACCTCGACCACCTCAAGGAGCGTGACCCCGTCGGTGTGGGCTCCGCAAACTGGTGGCGGGATCTCGCCAAGACCCTCAACCGCCGCTTCGACACCGACGGCCGCGACCGGATCCTCGTCGAGCTCGCCCAGGCCGGGCTGCCGATGGACATCTGGCGGTCGCTCGTGCTCTGGCACATGACCCGAGACGAGTTCCTGGTGCGGGACTTCTTCTCCGGCTGGCTGGCCGACCAGCACGCCGCGGGCACCTGGCGCCTGCGCGTCGCCGACGTTGAGCCCTACCTGAACACCCTCCACGGCCGCCCCGGCGTCGTGATCAAGGAGGCTTGGGCGCCGTCCACGACCACCCGCGTGGCCTCGGGCCTGTTGAGCATGGCGGAAGAGTTCGGCCTGATGACCGGCTCGATGGCGCGGGAGTTTGTGTCGGTGTATCTGCCCGACGCCGCGCTCCTCTACCTGCTCCACGCCGCCAACGAGGCCGAGCCCAACGCCCACCGCATGGTGCACGCCGCAGACTGGCGCATGTTCTTGATGAGCCCCAGCGACGTTCAGCGTGAGCTGTTTCGCCTTCACCAGCAGGGGCGCCTGCGCTATGAGGTGGCCGGCAGCGTTGCGGAGCTGCGGCTGCCGTACCCCACCGCCGCCGACTACGCCCACGCGGAGCTGATGGCATGAACCCTTGGCGAGACGACCTCCGCACCAAGCTTGAGCCGATCCTTCGGGAGCGCGACGCGGCACGCCAGCTCTGCGTCAAGAGCGGCTACCACGACCTGCCCTACGGCATCCTCGTGTACCCGCCCGAGCAGGAGTTCACCCTGCGCCGGGAGCTCACGCTCTTGCGCACCCGGCTTCATCAGGCAGGAAAACACGTCACGACCATCTCTCTGGCCGAGTGTATGACGACGGCGCTGGCCGCCGAGGGCCTCGACGCCGCCGAGCTCGCCGAGGCCGAGCGCGGCTCAAGCCTGCCGCTCGCCATCGAGACGGTGTTCGCGGTCCTCTCCAGCTACCGGCCCCTGGATGAGCTCGTCGCCGAGCGCCTGCCCCCCGACGCCAACCCCGAGCGCGACGTGGTGTTCCTTGTTCGCGCGGGCGCTTTGTACCCGCTCTACCGCACCTACGCGCTCTTGGAGCAGCTCAAGGGGCGGGTGAGCGTGCCGACCGTCTTGATGTACCCCGGCGACCGGGTGGGCCCCAAGGGGCTCTCGTTCATGGGCGTCGCCGACCCCGAGCACAACTATCGCCCGTGGATTGTAGAATGACCTTGAGCGCTGGCACCATCGGCTCCCTCTTCGCGAACGACGTCAACGACCGCATCGAGGAGGTCATCAAGGTCGATGACTCCGACGCGGCGCGGGTGCGGGAGGAGCTCGGCCACTACGTCGTCACCTCGTCGATCAAGAAGCAGCAGACCGCCGTGTTTGAGGCCTACATGGAGGCGCTGCGCAGGCCCCACGAGGGCACCGCGGTGTGGATCTCCGGCTTCTTCGGCTCGGGCAAGTCGAGCTTCGCGAAGATGCTCGGCGTCGCCATCGAGAACCGCGCCTTGGACGGCGCCCAGGCCGGGCCGCTCCTCAGCCAGCGCATCGACGACACCAAAGCCACGGTGCTGCTGCGCCAGATCAACGAGCAGGCGCCCACCGAGGCCGTGATCTTCGACGTGTCCACGGACAAGGGCATCCGCGCCGGCAACCAGTCGATCACCGAGATCATGTACCGGCTGTTCCTCCAGAAGCTCGGCTACGCCCGTGAGCTCGACCTGGCGGAGCTGGAGATCACGCTGGAGGCCGAGGGCCGCCTGGAGGCCTTCGTGGCGCGCTACTCGGCGCTGCACAGCAAAGAATGGGAGCGCGACAAGGGGCTCCCCGCCGTAGCGATGGGCCGGGCCTCGGCGGTGATGCACGCCTTGGAGCCCCAGACCTACAACGCCCCAGACTCTTGGGTGCGCGGCGTCAAAGGGCGCGGCGACATCACCCCGGCCATGCTCGCCGACCGCTGCCTGGAGCTGCTCAAGCGGCGCCGCCCTGAGAAACGAAACCTCCTGTTCGTGATCGACGAGGTGGGGCAGTTCGTCGCCCGCGACGGCAGCAAACTCGAGGACCTGCGCGCCGTGGTCGAGCGCCTCGGCCAGCGCGGCGCGGGCAAGATCTGGGTGATGGTGACCTCTCAGGAGGCGCTCTCCGAGCTCGTCAGCGGCCTGGACTCCACACGGATTGAGCTGCCCAAGGTCAAAGACCGCTTCCCCCTGCAGGTTCACCTGGAGCCCTCGGACATCTCTGAGGTCACCAGCCGCCGCGTGCTCGCCAAGAACGCCGAGGGGGAGCGCACCCTCCGGGCGCTCTACGACGCCCACCGCGCTCGTCTTGGCGCCTACACCCAGCTCCTCGCGCCGCACCTCAAGCTCCCCGAGCTCACCGCCGAGCGCTTCATCGACCTCTACCCGCTCCTGCCCTACCAGATCGACCTGATCATCAACATCGTCTCCGGCCTGCGCACCCAAGGCGGGGCGAGCCGCCACGTCGGCGGCGCCAACCGCACCATCATCAAGCTCGCCCAGCAGCTCCTCATCCACCCCGACGTGTCCCTCGCCGAGCGGCCCGTGGGCACGCTGGCGACCATCGACCGCGTCTATGACCTCATCGCGGGCAACATCACCAGCGACGTGCGCAAGAAGATCGACCAGATCGGCCACGACGTGCCGCACAAGCTCGCCCAGCCCGTCGCCAAGGCCGTCTGCCTGTTGCAGTACGAGGCGCGGATCCCCCGCACACCGGAGAACATCGCCGCCGCGCTGCACCCCGCCATCGGCGCCGACTCCCAGCTCGCCGAGGTGAAGGCCGCCCTGGAGGCGCTGGTGGCCGCCCGCGCCGTGCGCCTGGGCGAAGACGGCTACCGCATCCCCACGCCCGCTGAAGACAACTGGGAGAAGGAGCGCGCCGGCATCGCCCCCAAGCCCGCCGACGACGCGCGGGTTCACCAAGAGATCATCACCGGCCTCTGGGAGCCCCAGCCCTCCCACGCGCTCCAAGGCGTGAAGCCGTTCAAGGCGGGCCTGCT
>JBEAVX010000720.1:0-3688 GCA_041160755.1 Pseudomonadota bacterium | reverse complement strand
CGAGGCCGTGGTGCTCTTGCACCCCGAGTGGCTCACGACCGTCGGCCCGGTGCCGCTCGTGGTGAGCCCCGTGCAGGGGGTCGTGCTCGTGTGGGACGCCATGGACCCGGAGGTCAACAAGATCGTCGCCGTGGGCGCTCGCAAGATGTTTGAGGGCTATCCCGGCGCGATCTCCCCGCTCGTGTACCGGTGGAACGGCGCGGGTTTTGTGGCCTGGGGCGACGCCCGCCCCCGAGATCCCACCGCGCCGAGGCCTTGAAGGAGGATAGACTGTGGCCCCGCGGCGCGCACCCCGCCGCGTCGGAGGAGCCCATGGGCCTCATCAAAGACCTCGCTCGCCGCGCCGCCTCGCGACTCGCGCGCCGTGTGGCGCAGAAGGAGCTCTTCGAGCGCCCGGGCGAGCGGCCCCGCACCGCGCCCCTGCCCACCTCGGCAGATCCCAACCCCACCGAGCGCCGCGCCGCGCCCCAAGCGCCGCCGTCTTTCCCCGATGATCCCAGCCTCGCGGAGCTCGTCGCCCCCGTCGGCCGCTGCCGCGTCGTGAGTCTAGAGGGCGTGCTCACGGCGGTTCGCCCCCAAGGCCGCCCGCTGATCCTGCACCACTGGGCGACCTGGTGTGAGCCTTGTGAAGAGGAGCTGCCGCGCATCGAGGGCCTGGGCCGCGCCGTCGCCGAGCGCGCCGATCTCTTGGGGATCTCGTGGGATCTCTTTGAGGACGACGGCCCTGAAGAGGAGGTCGCCAAGAAGGTCGAGGCCTTCGCCGCCCAGCTTGGCCTGAGCTGGGACAACGTGCTCGTGAGCGCCCCGCCCGAGCAGCTCTTCGAGGCGCTCGGCCTCGATCACCAGAAGATCCCCCAGACCGTCGTGTTGGGCGCCGATGGGCAGGTGCTCCACCACGCGCGAGGGCCCATGGACGAGGCCCAGATCTCCCGCGTCTACGCCCTCCTCACGGGATCCTGATGCTCGGCTTGTGGTTCGTCCCTTCGTTCGTTCTCTCGTCGTTTCTGGCCTGCGCGCCGCCTGCCCCGCCCGCGGAGCCCCTTGGCCCCGCGCCAGGTGAGCTGCTGCTGTTGCACACGAACGACCTGCACTGTCACTACCTCCCCGAGCGCGCCGATTGGATCGAAGGGGAGCCCGCCATCGGCGGCTTCGTCGAGATCGACGCTTGGATTCGGGCGCTCTCGGCGAACATGCCGACGCTCGTGCTCGACGGCGGCGACATCCTCACCGGCACCCCTCTGACCGACCTCAAGGTCCGCGACGCCAACGGCGGCGCCATGCTGGAGCTGATGGAGGCCGCGGGCTACGACGCCTGGGCGCTCGGCAACCACGAGTTTGACCGTGGGGACGAGAACCTCGCCGCGCTCATCGCCGCCTCCAAGATCCCCGTCGTCTCCTCCAACGTCGTCGCCAAGACCGGCGGCCCGGCCTACCCCGGCCTGCGCCCGTCGGTGATCCTAGAGGCGGGCGGGCTCAAGGTCGCGGTCATCGGCGCCACGACGGAGGGGCTCACCCACCTCGCGCCGCTCTCGGTGATGCAGCGGGTCGAGGTGAAGAAGGCCGTGGACACCGTGCGCGCCGAGCTTGAGCGCCTCGCCCCCGAGGTGGACTTGGTCATCGCGCTCACCCACCTCGGCGTTGACGCTGATCGTGCCTTGGCTGAGGCGATCCCCGAGCTGGACCTGATCATCGGCGGCCACTCCCACACCCCGCTCAAGGTCGAGGAGCGCGTCAACGGCGTGCCCATCGTGCAGGCCGGGAGCTATGGCCGAAGCCTCGGCGTCATCCGCCTGCGGGTCGAGTCCGGCGCCATCGTGAGCTTTGACTACCAGCTCCAAGACCTCCTCCCCGGCACGGCCCCGGGCCCGGTGAGCCCCGAGCTCACGGCGATGGTGGACGGGTACGCCGCGGAGATCGACGCGGTCTACGGCGTGGTCATCGGCGAGGCCAAGGCCACGCTGGGGCGCTCGTGGGCTGAAGAGAGCGACCTCGGCAACTGGGTCACCGACGCGCTGCGCGCCTTCGCGGGCACCGACATCGGCGTGTACAACTCGGGCGGCTTACGCGCCGATCTGGTCGCCGGGCCGATCACCCGCCGGTCGATCTACGAGATCCTGCCCTTTGGCAACCAGGTCACCACCTTCACGATCACCGGCGGAGAGCTTCAGGCGATCTTGCTGGCGAACGCCTTGGCCGCGCAGTCTGGCGACAAAGGCGCGATTCAGCTCTCCGGCGCCACGGTGCGCTGGCGGGAGAAGATGGGCTCGCCGGAGATCGTCGAGGCCCTGGTGAACGGCAAACCGCTCGATCCCGACGCCACCTACACCGCGGTGAGCAACTCCTTCGTCGTCGAGCGCGCCGATCGGTACCTCGCGGGCGCCAAGCCCCAGGCCGTGGTCACCCTGCCGCGCTCGGACTTCGACGTGCTGCTCGACGAGGTCGCCAAGGGCCCTGTGGTGCAGCCGCCGCGGGATCGCACGGTGCAGGTGAAGTGAACGTCCGGCGACAGCTTGGCCGCGCCGGTTGACCAAGACGCCGTCGAGCGGCTATCGTTCGCGGCTCAGCACACCCGAGGGCTCGTCATGTCCGCTGCAACCGCCTCCTGGCCACTGCGCGCGCTCCTCGCCGCGGCCGCCCTGCTCACCCCGGGGGTCGCCTTGGCGGCTGAGGGCGGGGGCGGCTCGTATGTGCTCACCCAGCTCATGCCCATCGTCATCTTGTTGGGCACGCTCGCGCTGATCATCACGCGCCTGCCCAAGGTCGAGATTCAGCACAGCGCCGACTACAAGCGGCGTCGGGCGCTGAACTGGCTGCCCATGGGCTTCGCCTACGCATTTCTGTACATGGGCCGCTACAACCTGACGGTCTCCAAGAACGAGTTCAGCGACATCGGCCTGATGAACAACGCCGACTTCGGCGTGATCTTCGGCATCGGCACCGTGGTCTACGGCATCGCGTTTGTGCTCAACGGGCCGCTCACCGACCGCTTCGGCGGCAAGAAGGCGATGCTCGTCGGCGCCACCGGGGCGATGGTGATGAACGCGCTCATGGGCGCGGTCACCTACGAGGTGCTCACCACCGGCGGGCCGGGCTCGCTCACGGCCTTGATGAACACCATCGCCGCGCCGTTCTTCTTGGTGTTCAACGCCATCTTCGCCTTCTTTGGCCAAGAGACGGGCGACGCGGACCGGTCGATCCTGCTGCCGGCGCTCTCGTTGTTGTACGCGGGCAACATGTACTTCCAGAGCTTCGGCGCCGTGGCCATCGTGAAGGTGAACGCGCCGTGGTTCCATGTGCGTGAGCGCGGCGTGTTCGGCGCGGTCTTCGGGGTGCTCATCTCCTTGGGCGTGTTCTTCGCCTATGACGGCGGCCGGGCCATCGTGAGCCGCGCGGAGACGTACTGGGTGTTCTTCACCCCGGCGATCCTGCTCGGCATCATGGCCGCGTTGTGTTTCGCCTTCGTGCGTGACACCCCCGGCGAGGCTGGCTTTGGCGACTTCGACGTCGGTGACGCCTCCTCGGGCGACGACGGCCCGCCCCTCGGCGTGGCGGCGGTGTTCAAGAAGATGTTGACCAACCCGGTGATCCTCACGATCTCGGCGATCGAGTTCTGCTCGGGCTTTCTGCGGCAGGCGATCATGCAGTGGTACATCATCTTCGCCAAGCAGACCGGCATCATGGAGACGTT
>JBEAVX010000706.1:0-5702 GCA_041160755.1 Pseudomonadota bacterium | reverse complement strand
CAAACCGACTCCTCTGCCGCTCCCCCTCCGCGATCGGATCCTCCACCGGCTCCCGATCCAGCCACATCACCATGTCCGCCGGCTCCCAGGTGTAGGGCTCCCCGTTCAGCGTCACCTCCCCCGCCGCCACCGCCCGGGTCACATCCAGCAGCCGGTGGCCGCCGAGATCCCGGTTCAGCGCCTCAAAACGCCCTTGCCGCGCCGGGTCCGTAAACCGGAACCGACGGCGACAGGCGTAGGCGACGTGGTAGTGCGAGGGCCGGAAGATCACGCCCTTGAGCCGCAGGCGGCGGGCCATCAAGGCGAGGATCTGGGTGAACTCGGGGGCGAGGCCCAGGCCTGGGGCGTCTTGGCCGGGGAGCTGGGGGCGCTCGGCGGTGAACGCCGCGCGGGGGTGTCTCAGGGTCAGCCAGTTGACGAAGAGCAGGTCCTCGTCGTTGAGCCGGTGGCGCTCCAGCACCATCTCCACGAGCATATGCTCTTTGCCATCGGCGGTGCCCAAGGTGCGGGCGCGGTCGCCCCCGGCGGCCTCGTCGACGACCACACGCAGGTTGGTGTAGCCCAGGCGGCGCATCTGGTCGAAGAGGCCGTATTGGTAGCAGGCGAACTCTAGGCCCGCGGCGGTGTAAAAGCCCAGCAGCCGCTTGTCTTTGGGGCCGCGTTGGCCCAAGGACATCTCCAGGTCTTCAGCGGAGAACCAGGGCTCCTCCGCCGCGCCGAGCTTGTGCGGCGCGACCTCCTCAAAGATGCGGGAGAACCGCGCCCGCAGGGGCTCGTAGTCCGCCGGGAGGGGATCGTCGGCGGAGTCCATCGCCAAGACCAAGGCCGTGCCCACGAGCACCCGCCAGGAGTCGTCGTGGTAACCGCCCGAGGGCACCCAGACGCTCGCCCGGCCCTTGAGCGCTCGGGCGACGCGCAGATCCCTGCGGCGAGCGCCGGTGAGGGTGAGGCCGAGGCGGCCAAAACGGTCTCCGGCGAGCACGTCGCAGCCCGCGACGATGAGGTTGAGATCCCCCGGCGGGTTTCGTTTGAGCAGGGCGTCGAGCGCGCTCAAGTAGTCGGGATCCCGGCAGCCCTCGGGGAGCCGCACCTCGTCCACCCCCTCGGGCAACGCGCCCCAGTCCGAGCCCGAGAGCGAGGCGAGGCGCACCTTGGGGTCACCGGCGATGCACAGCGCCGTGCCGTCGGGCGGGTGGGCGTCGAGGTCCAGGATGAGCACGGTGCCGTCAAACCCTTCGCCACGCGCCACGGCGATGGCGACGGCGAGGTCGTTCACCGCGCAGAAGCCCCCGGCGCTGTCCGGCCCGGCGTGGTGAAAGCCGCCGAGGAGGTTCAGGGTGGGGCCTTTGCGCCGCAGGGCCTCCCGGGCGGCGTCTACGGTGGCGCCGACGGCCAGGCGCAGGGTGTGCAGCACCTCATCGGGATCGAGCTCCTCGACGCGCACGGCGAAGATCTGGGCCAAGGTCTCGGCTTGGGTCAAAGACTCCAAGAGGCGGCCGCTGTGCACCAGGGCCAGCTCACCCCAGCTCACCCGGCGCGGCGTGCGCAGGTCGTTCTCGCGCAACAGGCCGAGATCCGCCAGAGTCCAGGCCGCGAAGTCCGCGCGGCGCAAGGCCATGCCCGCGCGCTGCTCCAGAGAGGCGATGGGGATGCGGTAGGCGGGGTCGTAGAAGGTGGGCAGGGGCCCGCGCATCAGCCGGGCGGCCTGGGCCTTCAGCCGGGACCAGGGGTTCATCGGGGGGCTCGTGCGGGGTGTGGAGAGATCGAGGAGCGCGGAGGCGCAGTGTACAGGACTCTGCGCCGGGCGCCCGCGTTGCGCGTCGGGGTGAAGGGGGGCATCCTGGGTCATGCGCCGCGTTTGGTCCCTCCTCCTCGCCCTCTGCCTCAGCGTCGACGCCGAGGCCGCCGAGCCCACGCCCGCCGCCGTCATCACCCTGCGCCTCGCGGACCACGCCGACGCCCAGGCTGTGCTCTCCGCCGCCACGGCCCTGCCCGGCGTTCGGCCCCTCGCCGTGGGCACGATCCCCGGCGGAGGGGGCCTCATCGACCTGAGCGCCTCCCCTGCCCTCTGGGCCGAGCTCTCGGAGATCGACGGCGTCGTCCACCTCGGCGCGCCCTGGCGACCCAGCGCCAAGGCCGTTGAGAGCGAAGGCCGCGCCACCTTGGACCTCGCGGCCTGGGACGACGCCGGGCTCACCGGGCGAGGCGTCACCGTCGCCGTCATCGACGTGGGCTTCTCGGGCTGGGACGCCGCGCCGGACGAGCTGCCGCCCGATCAGGTGCGCCTCGTCTATGGCGAGGCCGGGGGCGACCGCCACGGCGCCGCCGTCGCTGAGGTGATCCTCGACGTGGCCCCCGAGGTGGAGCTGCGCCTCTACCGCGTCACCAGCGCCGCCGAGTTCATCGAGGCCCTCACCTTGGCCGAGCAGGACGGCGTGGACCTCGTCTGCGCCAGCCTGGGCTTCGACAACGTGTGGCACGCCGACGGCGGCTCGCCGATGAGCCTCGCCGTAGACGCCCTCCACGACGCCGGTGTGGCCTATGTCGCCGCCGCCGGGAACGAGGTCGGGCGCTACGCCGCCGGGACGCTGGGCGACGCCGACGGCGACGGCTGGCTCACCCTGGACGGCGCCGAGCGGGTCTACCTCACCGACTCCGGCGGCCTCGCGAGCGCCTCGTTGCGCTGGGACGAGCCCTTCGGCGCGGCGGCGGTGGACCTCGCGCTGCACATCGAGGACGGCGGCGTGGCCTGCGACGTCGGCGACGACGCCCAGCGCGGCGCCGGAGACCCCTTCGAGGCCGCGTCTTGTGTCGGGGTGAGCCTCGCCTCAGCCCGGGTGCAGCGGGTCGGCGGCGGCTCGGCCGAGGGCCTGCGGGCCTGGATCTACAGCCCCGGCGGCGTCGGCGGCGTCGAGCTGGCCACCGAGGGCACCCTCACCCTGCCCGCCGACGCCCGGGGCGCCTTGAGCGTCGGCGCCTTGCCCCTGGGCGACGACACCCCCGCGGCGTACTCCTCCCAGGGCCCCACCGACGATGGGCGGCTCAAGCCCGAGCTCGTCGGCCCGAGCGGCGTGAGCACCCTGAGCTTCGGCGCCGGGGCCTTTGAGGGCAGCTCCGCCGCGACGCCCCACGTCGCCGGGCTCGTGGCCTTGTGGATGGACCGCGCCCGGCGCGACGGCCCGGCAGAGATCACCGACGGCCTGGTCCTTCGGGCCGTGGACCTCGGCGACCCTGGCGCCGACTTCGTGAGCGGTCATGGCGCCGCGCGCGCCGGGGATCTCCCGCCGCGCTGCGGATGCGCCGCGAACCCCACCCGCGCCGCGGCGCCCTGGACGCTGATCCTGGCCCTGTTTGTCAGGGTTCGGCGCCGTGAGGCTTGCGCGCTTGCCGCCCGCTCTGCGATCGTATAGTCTCCGGCCCCGCCACAGGGCCGATCGGCGCGGCGCGTCACCCTTCCAGGCACCATGACCGTCTTCACGCAAAGCCTCAGCCATGACCTGCAGCGGCTCTCCGGGGCCTCGCACGCCTTCGTGCGTCAGGTCGTCAGCCCTGAAGGGGCCGAGACGCGGGACATCATCGAGCGCGCCGTGTCCGAGGCCCCGCCTTGGCTCGCCGAGCGCGCCGCCGATCAGCTCCGGTCCCTGGACAACCGGCGGTTTTTCCAAGGGTTCGCCGAGCTCGCCGCCGCCGCCACGCTGCGCGCCGGGGGCTGGCGCCTGGAAGGCCTGCGTTCCCCCGGCGGCCTCTTCGCCGCCCGCCGCCCCGACGGCCGCGCCGTGAACGTGCTGCCGCTGGCCTTCTTGCACTCCAGCCGCCAGCCCTCCGACCCCGACGCCGTGCGCCGCCTTCAGGCCGCCTTGTGCCGGGTGAGCACGAAGCTCTCGTTCATCGTCATCGTGCGCAAGTGGCTGCCGCCCAACTTCTCCCCCGAGCCCGTGCGCCACGTCGTCGAGATGTGGCTCAAAGAGGTCGAGAGCGGCGGCTGGGACGGGCGCTTCGCGGCCTACGAAGACGCCGAGGTCATGCTGGAGTTCGGCCTCACCGGCGAGAAGGTGCGCCCAGGCCGCCCGCCGGTGCGCCTCACCTTGGGGCCGTTCTTAGGCGCCCACACCATCGCCGTCGTCGAGCGCCGCCTCTTGCAAGAGCTCGACCGCGCCCGCCTCGGCCCCTACGGCGACGAGCCCCTGCTCGTGATGCCCATCGCCGACCAGCCGTTCAGCGTCGGCCGGGGCTACCTGCGGGAGCTGCTCTACGGCAAGCCGCGCTGGATTCGCACCTCGGGCGAGCCCGGCGAGATCCCCTGGCAGGCCGGCCTCTCCGGCGCCGCCGAGCCCTCGCTGTTCAAAGATCCCCTCTACCGAAACGTCGTCGGCGTGGCCTTCTTGGAGCGTCCCCTCGGCGCGCTCACGAGCTTCACGGGGCGGGCCTGCTCCAACCCCTTCTCCGCCGCGCCGATCTTGCCCGACGAGCTGCCCCTACGCACCGTCGCCCAGCACCGCATCGAAGAGGACTGCGTGGTCATCCGGTGGTTTGAGACCAAGACGCGGCTCACCACCCTCGCGGGGAGCTGATGGATCCTACGCCGCGCGACATCGGCTGGATCGAGGTCATCACGGGCTGCATGTTCTCCGGCAAGACCGAAGAGCTCATCCGCCGCGTGCGCCGGGCGATGTACGCGCGTCAGCGGGTCGTCGTGTTTAAGCCGCGCATCGACAACCGCTACACCGATGACTCCGTCGGCTCCCACTCCGGCCAGCAGCTCCGCGCCGTGCGTGTGGACCACGTCCACCAGATCCGCGCCTATGTCCGAGACGCCCGGGTGGTCGCCATCGACGAGGCGCAGTTCATGGGCCCCGAGCTCGTCGGCCTCTGCGAGAGCCTCGCGAACGAGGGCTTGCGGGTCATCGTCGCCGGGCTCGACATGGACTACCGGGGCGTGCCCTTCGAGCCCATGCCCCAGCTCCTCGCGGTCTCGGAGTACATCACGAAGAACCTCGCGGTGTGCGCGGTCTGTGGCAACCCCGCCGACCGCTCCCAGCGCCTCGTCGAGGGCAGCGACCGCCTGCTCGTCGGCGCGAGCGACAAGTACGAGGCCCGCTGCCGCGCGCACTGGAGCCCCGACGGCTTTGAGCTGCGCCAGCAGCCCTTGCCCCTGGGCGTGAACCTCGCGGAGCTCACGGACTGAGGGGCGGCTACTCGCAGAGACCCTCGTAGACGAGCCAGTGGGCGTTGCCGATGTCGCCATCAGCCTGATCAAAGGTGAGCACAAGATCGGATCCGCCATCGGCGGTGAGATCCATCGTCGTGGCGTAATAATACAGTGACTTGCTGCCCACCGTTCGATTGGAGGTGACGCTCGTCAAATGGAAAGCCGCGCCGCCCGTGAAGTCTCCGGCGATCGTCGGCAAGCTCCACTCCGTCGCCGTGGTCGAGAAGCCGCTCGCGCCGCCCTCATAGACGAGCCAATGTTTGTTGCCGATGTCCCCATCGACCTGGTCAAAAGTGAGCACGAGGTCACTCAGGCCATCCGCGGTGAGATCAAAGGTCGTGGCGTAGTAGTACAGTGACTTGCTGCCCACCGTTCGATTGGAGGTGACGCTCGTCAAATGGAAAGCCGCGCCGCCCGTGAAGTCCCCGGCGATCGTGGGCAAGCTCCACTCCGTCGCCGTGGTCGAGAAGCCGCTCGCGCCGCCCTCATAGAC
>JBEAVX010000699.1:0-7511 GCA_041160755.1 Pseudomonadota bacterium | reverse complement strand
GTGCAGCAGGTTCGGGCTCCCAAGAAGGCGCGCCGCCGCCGGTGTCATTGCTCCTGATCGCCGTGGCCGCGGCGGCGTTCGCGGGGCTGGGCTGGCTCGCGTGGGCGGGCACCCTCGGCTTCAAGGCGCTGGGGCTGTTGTTGCTCTCCGTGGGCCTGTACTTCGTTGGGCGCCGGAAGGTCGGCAAAGGGCTTCGGGGCCAGCTCGACATGGTGGCGAAGGTGCTGTTCACCATCGTCGGCGGCGTCGCGCTCTTGCGCCACCCCATCGAGATCGAGGGCGGGGCGAAGCTGCCGGTGTACGAGGCGATCAGCGCCTACATCGACCAGGTAGACTCCTCGACCTTCTTCTTTTACGCCTTCATCGCGATGGCCGTGAAGTTTGTCGGCGTCATCAGCTCGGCCTTCGCCTGGCACCTCCTGCTCGTCGGCCAAGGCATTCGGTACCCGTTCTGGTCGAAGATCATGACGGCGTTCTTGATCGGCCGGTTCATCGGCACGTTTATGCCGTCCACCATCGGGCTTGACGGCTACACGCTCTATGAGGCGGGCCGCTACTCGAACCAGTGGCCCCGGGCGATCACCGCGAAGGCCCTTGAGAAGTTCATCGGCATCACCGGCCTGTTCTTGGGCATGGTGCTCACGATGCCCTTTGGCTACTCGGTCATCGTGGACGTCACGAGCGCGGCGGGCAAGCCCGAGTCTGCGCCGCTCCTCGCTGGGGTGATCACCGCCGTGGCGGGCGGCATCTCCGCGGTGGTCGTCACCGGCCTCATCTTCCCCGGCGCGATCATCTTCGTGATGAACGTCGTCGGCCGGATCACCGAGGCCCTCGCCGGCGTGCCGGGCATCAAGGCCATCGCCAACCGCGCGCTGGGGATGCTGCGCGGCTTCACCGACGCCGTCGGCGCCTACCGGGGCCAGCTTGGCCTTCTGATGACCGCGCTCGTCTCGAAGTTCATCACCCACTTCACCACGGCGGTCGTCTACTACTTCACCGCGCTCGCCATCGGCGTGACCACGGCGAAGTTCTGGCCCATCGTCTTCGGCTCGACGATCCAGATCCTGGCGACGATCTTCGCGCCGACCATCGCCGGTGAAGGCGCCCGTGAGGCCTTCCAGGCGCTCCTGCTCTCCAAAGAGCTCGGCGGCGTGGCCCAGGCGGTGCTCTCCGGCGCCTTGGGCTTCTTGGCGGCCGAGGCCGCGACCTTGTGGGGCGGCGCCTTCATGTGGACGCGCAAGCCCGGCTGGCGCCCGGCCTTCACCTTGGTCGACGGCAAGCAGGTGGACTACGCCTGGATCAACGACGACGAGGACGGCGGTTTTGACGCGGAGAAGCTCGCCCGCGCCCAGGCCGAGCACGTCGCGCCGCCCAAGGGCTGAGCACTCCTCTTCACGATCGGCCCTCACTTGAGGTACTCTTTCACCGGTGAGGGCGCGCGCTGCGCCCGTCGGAGCTGACCCATGCGCCTCCTCGTTGCCCTGACGGTCTTTGGGCTGGCCAGCCGCCCCGCGCTGGCCGCGTGGCCCGACGACATCAGCCTCTCCTCTCTGCCCGGCGCCTCGGGCGATCTCATCTGCGACAACACGGCGGGCGACAACCCCGATCTGCCGTCTTGTTACGAGACGGTCGTGCGGGAGATGGGCGTGGCCATCGCCAACAAGGGCTGGGCGCCTGCCGACTCCTTGGGCGTCAACGGCTTTGAGCTGGAGGTGAGCAACACCATCGCCTTCATCTCCTCCGGCGGCCCCAACTTCGGCGACGTGGGCCCCTGGGACGCCGTTCACGAGGATCAAGCCCCCCGGCAGACCTTGTGGATCCCCCGCATCCAGGCCCGCAAGGGTCTTCCGTTCTCGGTGGACGTCGGCGGTCAGCTCGGCTGGGTGGCGACGTCTCGGCAGACGGTGTTCGGCGGCTACGCGCGCTGGTCCCCCATCGAGGGCTATCGCCAGGGCCCCGACATCGCGCTGCAGGCCGGGTACGCGGGCTACGTCGGCAACTCCCAGCTTGAGCTCGGCGTGATGGACTTCTCGGGGACCATCTCCTACACCTTGCCCTTCGGGTCGCTGCTGAACATCAACAGCGCGAGCTTCGCCCCCTACGCCGGCGGCGGCAAGCTGTGGATTCACGCCAAGCCCCGGGTGGGCGCGGACGAGGCCGAGGAGTACGGCGTCTACGAGGTCTCGGGCTTCAAGAAATCGCCGGTCTACGACGCGACGGATCCGTCGTTCAACCCCTGGGTTGTCCACGGCGGGTTCCGTCTCGTGAGCCGCAGCTTTGAGTTTAAGCTCAGCACGTCCTGGGCGCCCAAGGTGATGCCGACGCTGAACGTCGGCATGGGCTTCACCTACTGAGCCCCTTCGTCACGCTGCGCTGGGCGGTCGCGCTGGTCGTCGGGCTCCTCCCGGCGGTGGGCCTCGCGCGCCCGGCGCTGCACGTCGACGCCGAGGTCAGCGCCGATCTGCGGCGGGTCTGGGGCCTCGTCCGCGTCGAGGACGGTGCGGGGCTCACCTTCGCCGACCCCATGGCGCTTCTGCCCGAGCCCCAAGACGACCTCGTGCTCACACGCACCTACCCCGGCGCGGTGGAGCACGGCAGCACCCGCCTCGTGGACTTGGGCCCGGGGCTCTACTGGTTTGAGACGCGCCTGCCGCGCCGCCTGGGCGATCTCGGCGTCGATCCCGGCGAGGCGATGTGGGCCAACGGCGGCTTCTTCCCCCAGCCCCTCGTGGCCGGTCGGGTGGAGGTGCTGGAGTGGACGGCGTCGGTGCGCCTGCCCGCCGGGGCGCTCGGCGGGCTCAACGGCCAGGCCGGGGAGGGGCGCCTGCGCTTTGAGGGCGCGGCTGACCGGCTGAGCCTCGCGGTGATGTACGACGCGCGGCTGACAGAGCTAGCGCCGGGGCTCACGCTCTTGGAGCGCGGCGTGCACCGGCCCCGCCGCGATGACGAGCTGCGCGACCTCTACGCCACCTTGCCCCGCCGCGCGCCCTTGTTGATCATCGAGACCGAAGACCAGCGCCGCCTCGCCCGCCCTGGCCCGGGGACGCTGTTCCTCGCCGAGCTGGCGTTCCGCCTCACGCCGCCGCTGCCGCGTCTGCACCGCGCGGGCGTGCTGGAGGGCATGTTGACCGCGACCCTGGACGTGGAGGAGCTCTGGTGGCGCCAGCTCGCCGCCCGGGCCTTGGCTCAGGAGGCGACGGCGCGGGCCCGGGCTGAGGCGGCGGCCGCGGCGCGTCTGGGCGGCTGGATCCCCGTCGTAGACGCCTTGGTCTACTCCGGTCGGGCGCCGTTTCACGCCGAGGTCTTCTCCGAGACCTACCCCGGGGATCCCCTGCGGGACGATCTCGCCGAGCGGTTTAACCCCGAGGAGGTCGGCGGCGTCGCGGCGGTGAAGCTCGATGATCGGTACGGCCCGGGCACGGCCTCGGCGCTCGCGGCCCGGCTGATGGCGGGAGACCCCCCCGAGGTCGCCTGCGCGGCCATCGGCGTGCCGCTGGGGGAGCTGCTCGCCTGGCGCGCGCCGACGGCCCACCAAGACCTCACGCTCAGCGTGCGCCCGGCCTTGGGCGAGCCCGGCTGGCGGGTGGAGGTGCAGCGGGACGCGCCGCTCGACGCGCCGATCGAGCCCGTGGTGGTGGTGATCGACGGCGAGCGCCACCTCTGGGACGCGCCGCCGGGGGGCCAGCAGAGCTGGTCGTGGCCCCGCGCGCCGCGCGGCGTCGTCGTGGATCCCGAGCACCACGTCAAGCAGACGAGCGCCGCCGGGGACGCCTGGCCGCCGCGTGTGGTGCCCGTGCTCTACGCCGCGCCCACGAGCGTCAACCTCACCGAGCGCCTCTTCGCGGGCTCGGCCACCTTACGGATGCGCCGCCGCTACGACACCCGCAAAGCCGTCGATCTCGGCCTCTATGCGGATGAGCAGGTTCAGGCCGCGCTGAGCCTCGGCCTCTCGACCTGGGCCGGGCCGCTGCAAGACCGCCGCCAGCGCCCACACTACCTGAACCTGAGCCTGAGCCCGATCTTGTTGAACCCCGCCTTTCGCCCCACCGACGACGGCCGGGTCGCCCTGGAGATGAGCCTCGGCTACGCCTGGGACAGCCGCGTGGGCTGGACCTTCCCCGTGGAGGGCGCGCGGCTGAGCGTCGCTGTGGACGGCGGGCTGGTGCCCAACAGCGACGCGCGCTGGGCCTCGGCGCGGGCGGGGGCCTTGGGGCTGTGGTCGCCGCACCCCCGGGTGGTCCTCGCCGGGCGGGCTTCGGTCGGTCAGGCCTGGGGGCAGGTCGACCACCGGCTCTTGGCCTTGGGCGGCAGCGGCGCCACCCGGGGCGTGGCCCCCGGCGCGGCGGTGGGCACCTCACGCGCCCTCGCGGGCCTGGACCTGCGGGTGATGCCCCTTCGTGACCTGTCTTGGCCGCTGGCCTGGGTGTACTGGCTGGAGGACGTGCAGGTCACCGCCGGGATCGAGGGCGGCGCGGTCGGCGGCGCCACGCTCTCTGGCGCGGCGGGGCAGGGGCGCTACGGCGCGTTCGGCCTCTCCGGCGGCGTGCTGTTCACCGTCGATGGCCTGGGGCTCATCCCGGGCCAGCTCGGCCTCACCGTGGCGCGCCCGCTGTGGGCCAGCCACGGCGTCCCGAAGGATCCGCAGATCCTCGTGCGCTGGGGCCAAGAGTTCTGAGCTTGATTTTGAGGCTAGATCGGTTTCAACCCCGCGCCGCTCCGGGGTCCACAGTGACGATCCTTCCCCGAGCCCGCCGTGCCCGCCTCTGAGACCGAGCTTCGGACCCTCTACCAGCGTTACGCGCCGCCCCTGCTCGCGCGCTGTCGGCGGATCTTGGGCGACGCTGAAGAGGCCCAAGACGTGGTGCAGGAGACCTTCGCCCGGGTGATCCGCCGCTGGGACGAGTTCCGCCAAGAGGCGAGCCCCTACACCTGGATGGTGCGCATCTCCACCAACCTCTGCCTCAACCGCCTGCGCGACCACAAGAGCCGCGAGGCCAAACGCACCTTGCACCCCGAGGCCATCGTCGGCGAGGGCTTCACCGCGCCCCACGACGCCAAGAGTGACGAGGCCGCCCTGGTGCGCCGCGCCCTCGCCGAGGCCGATGACCAGACCCGCGCGCTCATCGTCTACCTCTACTTCGACGACATGACCCGCCAAGAGGCCGCCGCGCTCGTCGGCCTGTCCCAGCCCACCCTGCGCAAGCGCCTCGACGAGTTCTTCGTGCGAGCCCGCCGCGCCCTGAGCGCCCCCGAGGCCGCCGCGTTGGCGGTCCTCCTCGGCGCCTTGGTGTCCCGATGATCCGCCCCGAGCAGCTCAACGACGGAACCCGGCCCTCTCGCCTCGCCTTGGCCCGCGCCGCGACCGGGGAGACCGCGCCGCAGAGCGGCCCCGAGGCCCTGGCGTACGCGGCGGAGCTTCAAGACGCCGAGGCCAGCCTCGCGCCCTTTGACTGGGAGATCCTCCGCGCCGCCGCCGCCCGGGTGGACGACGAGCGCCCCGCCCCGGCGCCCGCTCCGGCGACGCCGTGGTGGCGCCGGTTTGGCCTCGTCTTGGCCCCGGCGTTGGCCGTGGCCGCCGCGCTCCTCATCGCCGTGCTCCCCGACGCGCCGTCGAGCCGCGCCAAAGGCGACGTAGACCTCGACTTTGTCGTGCTGCGGGAGGGCCGGGTGATGCCGGGCGTCGAGGGTCGGGTGTACGGCCCCGGCGACCTGCTCCAGTTCACCTACCGCGCCGCGGGCCACGAGCAGCTCGTGCTCTTGTCCATCGACGGCGAAGGCAAGGTGACCGTGTTTTATCCGAGCCAAGGCGAGGCGCCGCTGGCGGTCGTCCCCGGTGAGCGCCATGTGCTCGACGGATCCATCGCGCTGGACGCCGCGCCGGGTCCGGAGCTCTTCGTCGCCGTGTTCGGCCCGAGCAGCGTCGGTGAGGCTCGGGCGCTCGTCGAGGACGCCTGGACCCAAGGCGGCGCGGCGGCGGTCACCCGGCTCAAACAGACCGATCCCGCCGTGGACGTGGTGATGGTGCAGAAGCCCGAGCGGGCTTTATGATCACCCTCGGCGCCTTGACCCTCGGCGCGGGCCTCGCCTACGCCGAGGTGCGCCGCTTCGCGCTCATCGCCGCGAACAACGAGGGCGATCCCGACACAGACGCGCTGATCTTCGCCGAGACCGACGCCAAGAAGGTGCAGCGCACGCTCACCGAGCTCGGCGGGTATGGCCCCGGTGACGTGTGGATGAGCCTCGGCCGCGACCGGGCGACCTTACTCACCGTGTTTGGTGAGCTTCGCCGGGCCATCTCCGACGCCCGGGCGCAGGACGCCGAGGCCGAGATCGTGTTCTTGTTCTACTACTCCGGCCACGCCGATGAGCTGGGCCTTCAGCTCGGGCGCACCCAGCTCACCTACGAGGAGCTGGAGCGGATGCTCGACAACAGCGGCGCGGACGTGCGCTTGGCGCTCGTGGACGGCTGCAACTCCGGCGCGCTCACCCGGCGCAAAGGCGGCACGATGGCGCCGTCGTTTGTGTTTGATGTGACCGAGCGCCTCAACACCCAAGGCACGGTGATCATCACGTCGTCCACAGGCGACGAGGCCAGCCAAGAGAGCGACGAGATCGGTGGATCGTACTTCACGCATTACCTCGTCTCCGGGATGCGCGGGGCGGCCGACGCCGACGGCGACGCCAAGGTGACGCTCTCAGAGGTCTACGACCACGTCTACCGCGAGACGGTGATCAAGACGGCGAACACCCGCATCGGCGCCCAGCACCCCACCTTTGACTGGGATCTGGCCGGCGAGGGCGACGTCGTGCTCACGGATCTGGACCCGGCGACGAGCGCGCTCTTGTTCCCGTCGAGCCTCACCGGCGCCTACGCCGTGTTTGATCTCGACCGCCGGGAGTTTGTCGGCGAGGTCGAGGCCGGGGCCCAGACCCGCCGCCTCGCCGTGCGCGAGGGGCGTTATCTGGTGCAGGTGCGCTTCCCGACGCACCTCAAGGTCGCTGAAGTGCGGGTGAGCGGCGGCCAGCAGCTCGACATGAGCGCGGCGAGCTTCCGCACCATGTCGTACAATGACGACGTCGCCAAGGGCCACATCGAGCGGGAGGTGCGCCGCGCGTCTCGCCCCGAGAGCGCCGTGCGGCTCCTCGTCGGCACCACCAGCGCCGTGCAGGCCCAGGTGGTCAACGAGGTCTTGCCGACGATGGGGGTAGGCGGCGTCTCGTACCGTGTGGACTGGCGCGGCGGTCAGTGGCTCGCCGTAGACGCTTTCGGCGGCGCCGGGATGGGCACGCTCACCCTGCCTGAGCTGAACCTCAGCGTGCCCGCCCGGTCGTCGGTGGCGAGCGTCGGCGCGTCTGTGGGGTATGCCACCCGCGCCGGTTGGGCGGGGGCCCAGGCCGGCGCCGGGCTGCGTGTGGCGGGGCTCTACCTCGGCCGCAGCGTAGACGACGGCGGCGCGCCGCTCAACCAGTATGCGCTGGCGCTGAGCCCGGGCCTCGTCGTCTGGGGCGGC
>JBEAVX010000652.1:0-4284 GCA_041160755.1 Pseudomonadota bacterium | reverse complement strand
GGCACAAACAACGTCGCCGTGCGTGGGGCCGTGGCGAACGCTGAAGTCCGCCTGCGCTACGCCCCTGGGGAGGGCAGCGTCGCCCGGCTGGAGGCCCTGTGGGCGAGCGCCGACGACGCCGACCCCCTCACCTACTCCGGGGTGATCACCGGCAACAGCTACGGCATCGTCGGCGCGATCTACGCCAGCCACGGCACCTTGCTCCTGTTCTCGGATCTGTTCTCGATCAACCGCATGGCGTCTGTGGTGTATGACGTCTCCGGCGGCGGCGGCGGTGTGCGCGCGGCGATGGGCAGCGTCGGCTACGATCTTGTGCCCGGCCGGGTGACCGTCGCCGTCGGCGGCGGCCACGCCCGAGACGGCGACGGGTCCCCCTACGGCAGCGAGGTCAACCTGCGTGTGATCACCGAGCCCTATCTGTTCATGCGGGTGGGCCTCTGGGGGGCGATGATGACCCCGGGTGAGGCCGCGCTGGTGGATGAGACGGCCTACGCCGCTTACCTCGGCTTCGACTGGCTGGTGTTCTGATGCGACGCTCTTCGCTCCTCCGCCTGATCCTGCCGCTCACCCTCACCATCGGCGCCTGCGTGCCCCGTTACGCCGAGCTGCCGCCGATGAGCCCCGCGGAGCTGGCGACGCCCCTGCCGGTCCAGCGCGCCGTGGTGAACGGCGTCAACATCGCGTACATCGACAGCGGCGGCGAGGGCGAGGTGATCGTGCTGATTCACGGTCTCTCCTCGACGATCGGCTTCTGGGAGCGCCAGGTTCAGCCCTTGTCGGCCGCCGGGTACCGTGTCCTCGCCCTGGATCTCCCCGGATTCGGCGCCAGCGGCCGCCCCGACGCGCCGTACACCCCGCCGTGGTACGCCGCGCTGATTCGCGCTTGGCTCGACGGCCTGGGCGTTGGGTCCGCGCACCTCGTTGGGCACAGCATGGGCGGCCAGATCGCGATGACGATGGCCTTAGAGACGCCCGACCGTGTACAGAGCCTCATCCTCAGCGCCCCGGCGGGCATCGAGCGGTTCACGCCCGGCGAGGCCGAGTGGATGAAGACCTACTGGACCGAGACCCGCACGCTTGAGGCCAGCGAACAAGACGTGCGCGCCAACTTCACGATGTTGGCGTTTAATCGGTACGATGAGGGGGTCGAGCGGCTGATTCAAGAGCGTGTTCGGATGTCGAGCACGCCCGAGTTTAAGGGCACCTCCGTCGCGGTGTCCCGCTGCGTGGCGGGCATGGTGGACTACCCCGTCGCCGATCGACTGGGTGAGATTCAGACCCCCACCTTGATCCTCTTCGGGGAGGACGATCACATGATCCCCAACCCCATCTTTCACGGGGGCCGCACGAAGACGGTCGCCCTGGCCGGGCAAGATGGAATCCCCGGAAGCGAGCTCGTCTTGATCTCCAAGGCGGGCCACACTGTACACCACGACGCCCCCGACGCCTTCAACGCCGCCGTCTTGGAGTTCCTGGAGTCCACATGAACCCGATGTTCTGGCTGCTTCCTTCGCTCCTCGTCTCCCAGGCGATGGCGACGGAGGGATACGATCCCTCTGCCCCAAAAAAGACGTTCACCGGCCAAGAGACCTACACCCAAGACGGCAGCGCGAAGCTCTGGAGCGCTGTTGAGCGCCACGACGACCCCGACACCCGACTGTTCGGGCCCATCGAGTACAACACGCTCACCGCTTGGCCTGAAGAGGCCGACTACGCGCCGTGGATCGCCGATCTGTTCGGCACCACCGAGCCCGACTCCTCGACGTTCTTGCTGCACATCGGCGCGAACGAGGCGACGGCCACGGGCACGCCGATCCTGTTTGTTCACGGCGCTGGAGACAACGGCAGCCGGGGCTTCGCGGGCCTGAGCATCCACATGGACACCCGTGGCCGCCCGGTGTACGCGTTGACCTTCCCCAACGCCCAACAAGACATGTTCCAGCAGGCCGAGATCGTGGCGGATGCCATCGCCCGGGTGAAGGAGCGCACCGGGGCGAAGAAGGTGGACCTCGTCGGCCACAGCAAAGGCGGCATCGCCGTCGGCATCTACATCTCCAACGCCAAAGGCGCGGAGTGGGGCGACACGGTCTATGAGGAGGTCGGCACCGTCTATCGCGACGACGTGCGCAAGGTCGTGTTGATGGGCACGCCCTTGGGCGGCATCGACACCGGCTATCGTTGGCCCTCAGCGAACCTGCTCTCCCTCGACCCCGAGACCGCCCTCGCGCCGACCTCGTGGAGCGAGTACTACGCCTACGGCACGGCCTATTATTGGCTCGTCGAAGATCTCAGCGCCCAGGACTTCTTCCCCACCGACGGCGACCTCTTCCCCGGCCAAGACCAGCTCCTCGCCCGCCACGACGAGTACCCCTTGCCCGGCAGCCTGCCCTGGCTGGGCAGCTACGCCTTGCAGATCGACTGGTACACGACCTATGAGGGCGGCTTTGGGTACTACACCTACAGCGACGGCATCGACGCGGCGATTGAGTCGGGGGACCACCTCATCTCCCGTCTCGCCGCCAACGGCGCCGATCCCGAGATCCAGATTTATCTGCTCGGCGGTGAGAACCCCCTGATGCCCAACGGCACCGAGGACTTCTTGGCGCTGATGTTCGGCGAGGCCTTCGTGGACATGGCCACGGCCACCTCTGACCAATGGGCGGCGTTCTACGCGAGCCTCGTCGGCGACGGCATGGTCTCCGTCGGCATCACTGAAGAGGAGGTCCAGGGCCTCGCCCAAGGCAAGCTGATGATCGGCGAGGTCACCGGGCCCAGCGACGGCCTGGTGTTCACGACGAGCGCGCTCAACGAGGACGCGCTCAACGCCCGTGGCGCGGTGATCGTCGAGGCCCGCACGGCGAACCTGAGCCACCTCGACCTGCTCTACGCCTCGCCGGTCACCGCGTCGGTGCTGGAGGCCGAGGCCGCCGCCGACCCCATCGAGGACGGCTGGAAGTTGGCCTTGGCCCGCCGTTACGCTGAGGAGGACACGATCGGCTGGGTGCGTGAGGCCCTCGCCGATGAGGCCACGGAGCCCGAGGACACCGGCGGCCCCGATGACAGCGGCGGCGGCGACGACGACACCGGGGAGCCCGACACCGCCCAGCCTGAAGAGACCGGCGATGATGACAGCGGCGCCGAGGAGGACAGCGACCCCACCGAAGACAGCGGTGAGGACGACAGCGGCAAGGCCTGCTCGACGGGCGGCGGCGCGGGTGCAGGCCTCGGGCTGGTGTTCGCGGCGGCGGCTTTGGTGAGCCGACGCAAGCGCCCGGCGGCGTGACATCCTCTGCGGCGGCGCTATAATGGCTCCGTGAGGTGACTCATGGCGCCGCTGCATCGAATGCTCGCTCCTGGACCGTATCGGGCGGATCAGCTCTCTTCTGGCACCCCGTATGAGCTGTCTCGGGGTCACTCGATCCTCTGCGCGCCGACTGGCGCCCGAGGTTCGGGGCCGCAGCTCAACGGCGGCTACGTCATCGCCAGCGACCCAGCCGTCGCCGTCGCTGGCGTCGATCTCGGCTTCTCCCCGGAGCCGGGCACGCTGCGCGCTCCGGACGTCGCGGTGTATGGCGATCCCACGGAGCTTCACAAGGCTGGCTGGGCGAAGACCGCGCCGCCCTTGGCCGTGGAGTACGCCGACCGGGGCGGGGACGAGGCGGAGCTGGCCGAGCGTATCCGAGATCTTCTCCATCACGGCACCCGCTATGTCTGGGTGGTGCGGCTCGTCGGCCCGCGCCGCGTCGAGGTCTACGAGCCTGAGCGCGCGATGCGGCTCGTCACCGCCGAGGAGCCCCTGATCGCCGAGGGCGTGCTCAAGAACCCCGTCACCGTCGACGCGCTCTACGACCCTGACCACGCCGAGGCCGCGATCTTGCGCAACCTGCTGCAGCGGCGCGGGGTGGAGAGCTTAGAGGCGGTCTTTGAGGAAGGAAAGACAGAGGGCATCGCCGAGGGCAAGGCTGAGGGCATCGCCGAGGGCAAGGCTGAGGGCATCGCCGAGGGCAAAGCCGAGGGCAAGGCTGAGGGCGCCCTCGAGACGCTCCGCCGCACCCTGCGGGCGATCCTCACCGCCCGCGGTCTCCCGCTGACCCCCGCCCAAGACGCGCTCATCGAGACCGCCGAGCTCGCCACCCTCGACGCCTGGATCCTCCGCGTCGCCCTGGTCCCCTCCGCCGACGCCCTCTTCAGCCCGAGCTGATCGACGTGGCCTTGAGGTAGAGCTCCTCGATCAGCCGCAGCGTTGACCCGGTCTCCCCGCTCTTGGAGACCACGCCGCCGCCC
>JBEAVX010000302.1:0-6971 GCA_041160755.1 Pseudomonadota bacterium | reverse complement strand
GTCAAACATCAGGGGCTCGAAGCCTGTGCGGCCCTCCAGGTAGAGCTGGGCGAGCTTCACGCCGAGGCCGTCGGGGGCGCTCGGGGCGTTGGACACCACGAGCTGCACGGCGCCCGTGACGGCGATGAGGGCGGTGAGCGCCGTCGAGAGCGTGGGGAAGGGGCGGCGGCGCATGAACGCCGCGAGGAGCGCGTCCGGGGCGGCCAAGGCGTCCGCGAGCTGGGGGATCTCCGTCAGCGGCAAGAACTTGTCGCCGGTCCAAGGCGCGTGCTGCAGGAGCGCGTCGCCGGGGATGAGCCCTTGCCGGAGCTGGTCGTCGAGCTGCTCCAGGTCTACGGGGCTCGTCTCATCCAACATCCGAATCAGCGGACCTTCACCCACAGCCGCACCTCCCGGGCGATCTAACGCGCGCGCCGCCCCGTTGGGCAGCCGCCGTCGGCGTCAACACCGCAATCTCCGCGCGCCCAGGTGCCAGGACGGATGTGGTCCCGCCCGCACGCGGCGCCTTGCGTGTGGCCCCTCTTCCGGTGACGATACCTCCATGTCCAAGCAGCCCACCTCTCGTCTGGGGCGCCTCGCCCGGCTCAGCGGCCTGACCTCGAAGGTCGGCTCTAGCTACCTCGGCCAGCGCGTCGCGTCGGTCTTTCAAGACGACGACACCCGCAAAGACGCCATGCGCCGCCTTCACATCACCAACGCCGAGCGTGTGGCCGAGACGATGGGCCAGCTCAAGGGCGCGGCGATGAAGGTGGGCCAGGGCCTCGCCCAGATCGCTGAGGGCCTCGATCTCCCCGAGGAGGTGGGGCGCGCGCTCTCCAAGCTCAACGATCGCGCCGAGGCGGTGCCGTTCCAGACGATCCGTGAGGACATCGAGCGTGAGCTAGAGGCCCCGCTGGAGCAGCTCTTCTCCCGTGTGGACCCCGAGCCCTTGGGCACGGCGTCATTGGCCCAGGCCCACGCGGCCTGGCTGCCCGACGGCCGCCCCGTCGTCGTGAAGGTGCTGCACCGGCACATCGAGCACTCCGTCGCCTCCGATCTCACCGCGCTCAAGGGCCTCTTTGTGACCGGCAAGATCCTCCAGCGGGACCGCGCCGAGGTCGACATGATCTTCGACGAGATCCGCGCCCGGCTTGAGGAGGAGCTCGACTACTACAACGAGGCCGCGAACCTCAACTTCTTCGCCAACGCCTTCCGCGACGTGCCCGGCATCAAGGTCCCGGCGACGCACCCCAGCTTATGCACCGGGCGGGTGCTCACGATGGATCGACTCGTGGGCAAACCCTTGGAGGAGTTTCTCAAGGACGCCGACGAGCGCGCGCGCCAGCAGGCCGGGCTCAACCTCGCCCGCAGCTTCTTCGTCATGGTCTACGAGCTTCGTGCGCTCCACGCCGATCCCCACGCCGGGAACTACCTCTTCGAGCCCGACGGATCGCTCGGAATTTTGGACTTTGGCTGCGTCAAGCGGTTCGACGAGTACTTCGTCGCCGACTACGCCCGCGTCGCTGAGCACGGCATCGCCGGGGACAAACACACGACGCTCCAGCTCTTGCGCAAGCTCGGCGGATTGTGCAGCGACGATCCCGGCGCCGCAGAGCTGATGTGGGAGCTTGTTGAGATCATGGCTATGCCGTTTCGGGCTGGAAAGTTCATGGCGGGCGGGCCGGAAGATGATCTTCAGGAGCGCACACGAAACATCGGGCCGCGGTTCTTGCGATACCCTGAGATACGAACCCCCCGTGACATGATCTACCTGCACCGCGCCCTCGGTGGCATCTACTCGATGTTGCGTCGTCTCCAGGTCAGCGCGAACTGGCGCGCCCTGAGTCGCCCCTACCACGAGCAAGCCATCAAGCGGGCAGAGGGTCGTGTCTGAGGAATCAGGTCATCGGCTCCCTCCGTTTCGGACCCTTTCACCTCATCGAGCCGCTTGGACGCGGGGGCATGGGGGAGGTGTGGCGCGGTCTGCACGCTGAGCAAGGCGTGCCGGTCGCGATCAAGGTGCTGCACCCTGAGCGTGGCAACCGCGCGAGCTTCCTCTCGGCGTTTCGCAACGAGGTCCGCGCCGTCGCGGGGCTCTCGCACCCCTACGTCGTGCCGGTCTTCGACTATGGCGAGGTGAGCGACGCCGCCTCCCTCGCGTCGGAGGGTCGGTTCACCGCCGGCAGCCCCTACCTCGTCATGGAGCTCGTCGAGGGCGGCACCTTGGCGCCCTGGTGCGGGAGGATGCCGTGGGTGCGTATCCGCGAGGTGCTGCTCGCGCTCCTGGACGCCTTGGCCCACGCCCACGCCCGAGGCGTCATTCACCACGACATCAAGCCCGGGAACGTGCTGCTCACCGGGGTCACCACGGAGAGCGGCGGCCTGCGGCTCGCGGACTTTGGCCTCGCCCAGGTCGGCGGTAACCAAGGCGGCGCCACGCCGTTTATGTCCGGTGGGACGCCGTTCTACATGGCGCCGGAGCAGGTGCGGAACCTCCGCGCCGACTACGGCCCCTGGACCGACCTCTACTCTTTGGGCCGCCTGGCCTTGGCGCTCGTCTGGGGGCACCCCGCGCCCGCCGCGGAGGACGTGCTCCCGGGCACCCCCGTCCCGGCGGGCCTCGACTCCTGGCTCGCGCGGATGCTCATGCCCGAGCCCGCCGACCGCTTCCGGCGCTCAGCGGACGCTGCCTACGCCTTGCTTCAGCTCGGCGACCCAACGGTGGAGGAGCCCACAAACCCCGGCAAGTCCGGCGCGTTCTCGTGGGTGGAGCACACCTTCGCGTTCAGCGCGTGGAAGAGCCACGACAGCTCCTCGGGCGGTGAGTCGTCGCCCAAGTTTGACCCGGACCTCCACGATCTGCCGTCCTTGGCCATCGACCCCAACGACCTCCCGGCGATGGACAGCGTCGAGTCCCAGCGCAGCGCTTACGTGCGCGCCGAGCCCTGCCGCCGGGAGCCCCCGCCGGTGCCCGATCTCCCCTGGGGCGCGGCCTCTCCGGCGCCTGCGGCCCACCTCGTCGGCGTCGGCTTGGGCCTGTTCTCGTTGCGCGCCGTGCCCTTCGTGGACCGCGAGATCGAGCGTGAGCAGACCTGGGCCGACCTGCGCGCGGTCAAGGCTGAAGGCCGCGCCCGGCTGATCGAGCTCGTGGGCGCCACGGGCGTCGGCAAGAGCCGCATCGCCGAGTGGCTCTGCGAGCGGGCCCATGAGCTCGGCATCGGCTCGATCGTGCGCGCCACCCACAGCCCAGAGACCGGGCCCTCGGACGGCGTGGCCCCGGCCCTCGCGCGCACCTTACGCTGCGCCGACCGCCGCCCGGAGCGTGTGCGAGAGCGTGTGGTCCAGGTGCTCTCCGAGCTCGGCGTGCACGAGCCCGCGGAGTGGGCGGCGCTGGCGGAGCTGCTCGCCCCGGCTGAGGACACCGTCGGCGGCGCCGATGGAGAGACGGTCCGCTTCGCGAGCCCTCTGGAGCGCCACATCGTCGCCCGGCAGACCTTACAGCGCCTCGCCGTCGAGCGCCCGGTCATCCTCTGGCTCGATGACGCGCACTGGAGCCTCGACAGCCTCGCCTTCGCCCAGCACCTCCTCGACGTTCAGCAAGACAGCGCCTCGCCGGTGCTGATCGTGATCACGACGAGCTCCGAGGCGCTCACCGAGCTGCCCGTCCAGAGCCTCATGGTGAGCCGGCTGCACCGCAGCGCCCGCTCGCGTCGGATCGACGTGAGCCCGCTCTCTCGGGCGCACCAGGCCGAGCTCGTGCGCCGCCTGCTCGGCTTAGAGAGCGAGCTCTCCGCCCGGGTGGAGCAGCGCAGCGCCGGAAACCCGCAGTTCGCCGTGCAGCTCGTCGGGGACTGGGTGCAGCGCGGCGTGCTCGTGCCGTCGCCGGTGGGCTATCGCCTCGCCGAAGGGGTCGATCTGCGCCTGCCCGAGCAGCTCTCGCTGCTGTGGTCGGGCCGGGTGGAGCAGGCGCTCTCGGCGCATCCCGAGTGGGGCCCGCCCCTGGAGCTCGCCGCCGCGCTGGGCCAAGACGTCGACACCCAAGAGTGGCGCGTGGCCTGCGGCTTCGCGGGCTACGAGAGCGTCGCCGAGAGCGTCGAGGCGCTCTTGCTGCGCGGCCTCGCCAAGAGCGGCGAGGCCGGGCCCGAGATCGGCTGGTCCTTCGCCCACGGCATGGTGCGCGCGGCCTTGGAGCAGCGCGCCGAGGCCGCCGGGCGCCTAGAAGGCCACCACCGCGCCTGCGCCGAGATGCTCCTGCGCGCCGCCGGGGGCGACGAGAACCCCAAAGATCCCTTGCTCGCCGAGCGCCTGGGGCGTCACCTCGCCCAAGGTGGCGACCCGGACCGCGCCCTGCGCCCGCTCATGCGCGCCGCGCGCACCCGCGCCCAGGCCGGGGACTACGGCTACGCCGAGGTCATCCTCCACGAGTGGGACAGCGCCCTGCGTCGCCTCCGCTTGGAGCCCGAGGACAACCGCCCCTGCGCCGGTGAGCTGCTGCGCGCGGAGCTCGCCCGGGTGCGCGGACGCATTGACGAGGCGCTCACCTTGTCCACCCAGGCCTTGGAGCAAGCCCGACGCCAGCGGTGGCCTCGCCTGATCGCGGCGGCGCTCTTGGAGTCGTCCCGGGCGGAGTGGCACGGGGGTCACCCCGAGCGCGCGCTCAGCCTCATGGAGCAGGCCACCACCGCCGCCGAGGAGGCCGACGACCGCTACGCCGTGGCGCGTTGCCTCATGGAGCGCGCCGTGATCCTGCGCCGCTTCCGCCGCTTGGACGAGGCCGAGGCGCTCTACCGCAGCGCCGCTGAAGAGTTTCGGCGGCTGGGTGAACAAGGCTCCGAGGCCTGGTGCCTGCTCGGCCTCGGCGAGTGCTGCCGCGAGCGTGACAACCCACGCCTCGACGAGGCCGTGTCGTTCTGTGAGGCGGCGCTCGATCGTTTCCAGCGCGCGGGCATGCGTCGCGGCGTGGCCGACTGCACGAACTCCCTCGGGGAGCTGCTGAGGCTGCAAGGAGAGCGTGAGCGCGCCGCCGAGCTCTACCGCCGCTCCCGAGACGTCTTCGTGCGCATCGGCTCGGCGATGGCCGTGGCCCCGGCGTGTAACCTCGGCCTCGTGCTTCTGGAGGATGACCGCTTCGGAGAGGCGGAGCTTGTCCTTCAGGATGTGCTCCGCACCCTGAAGACCCAGAGCCGCAAGGTGTACATCGGCCTCGTTCACACCTACCTCTTGCCCGGCGCCGCCGTGGGCTCACGCTGGAGCGACTTCGACGAGCACCTGCGCGAGGCGAACAGCCGCCTTCAAGAGACGGGCGAGCTCGACATCGACGCCGCCCAGGCCTCGGAGCGCGCCGGGGACACCGCCTGGCGCGCGGGCTACCTGGGCCGGGCCTGGGCGGCCTGGCGCCTCTCGGCGAAGCAGTGGGAGGGCCTGGGCCGCGCCTGGGATCTGGAGCGTGTCCGCGAGAAGCTCGGCCGCGTCGACACCCTCAACCCGCCGTAATCGTCGGCCTCCCCTCGGAGCGTATGCCCCACGCCGTCACCGTGGTCCCGCCGCCCTTCGTCTTGCCCGGCGGCGCCGTCGTTCATTGTGTGCCCGCCCATGAGGACAACCTCATCTGGCTCATCGCGCTGCCGAACGGCGAGGCCGCCGTCGTGGACGGCCCCGACGCCGAGGCCACCCTCCGCCTCTGCGCGGCGAAGGGCCTGCGCCTCACCGCGGTGCTCAACACCCACACCCACGGCGACCACGTCGGGGTCAACCGCGACCTGCAGCGGCGGGGTCTCCTGGCGGGGATGCGCGTGATCGGCCCCAAGGGCGCGGCGGACGCGGTGCCGGGCCTCACCGAGGCGGTCACGGAGGGGGACGAGGTCACCCTCGGCGGCGGGCCCGCCCTCCAGGTGTGGCTCACCGAGGGCCACATGAACGGCCACATCTCCTTCATCACGCCGGGCGCGGTCTTCTGCGGCGACACCCTCTTCGCCGGGGGCTGCGGCTACCTCTTCGACGGGCCGCCGGCGCGGATGTTGGAGAGCCTCCGCCGCCTGGCGACCTTGCCCGACGACACCCTCGTCTTCTGCGCGCATGAGTACACCTTAGACAACCTCCGCTTCGCCGCCTGGGTAGAGCCCGACAACGACGCTCTGCGAGAGCGCCTGAAGGAGACGACGCGACTCCGCGCCGAGGGGCGCTGCGCGGTGCCGTCCACCGTCGGCCTGGAGCGGGCGACGAACCCGTTCTTGCGGGTGGAGAGCCCGAGCCTCAAGGCGCGCCTGCGCGAGGAGCTGCCCGAGGCGCCCCTCCACGACGCCTTGGCCGTGTTCACCGCCGCCCGCGCCTTGAAGAACACGGCGCGGCACCGGGCTCACTGAGCGGACGCCGGGTCCGGCGGCGCCACGAGCGTCGTCTCGACCTCGACGGGCGCCCGGGTGAGGGTCTGGTGCACGGGGCAGCGGTTGGCGATGTCCAGCAGGCGACGGCGCTGCTCGTCGTCCAAGGGCCCGGTGAGCGTCACCTCGCGCCGGAGGTGATCCTTGGGTTTCCCGTCGGCGCCGGCGATCTTCTCGTGGTGCAGGGTCACGGAGACGGCCTCCAGCGGCCAACCTTTGCGGGTCGCGTACAGGCCGACGGTCATCGAGGTGCAGGCGCCCAAGGCCGAGAGCAGCAGCTCATAGGGGTCGGGGCCTTGGTCTTGGCCGCCGACGTCGAGGGGCTCATCGGCGGTCAGCGTGTGCTGCCGGACGAGGACGGTCTGGGTGAGGGCGGTCGTCGCGCCGTGTACGGTCGCCGTGCGGTGCTGTGCCATGAGGACTCCAGGTCAGGCGCCGAGGAGGGCGTCCACCAAGACGAGCATAGGCACGCCGAGGCCCAGGGACGAGAGCGTCGCGAAGAACCCGAACCGGAGGTACTCCCAGAAGCCCAGCTCATGGTGCTCCCGGGCGGCTTCAGCGACGATGAGGTTCGCGACGCTGCCGACGAGGGTGAGGTTCCCGGCGACGGTG
>JBEAVX010000616.1:0-2716 GCA_041160755.1 Pseudomonadota bacterium | reverse complement strand
CGCGACGGCGAGCGGTGGGAGCTGCTCGTCCCGGCGTCGGACTACCTCACCGGCTCGCTCTGGCCCAAGGTGGCGCGGGCGAAGGCCCACGGCGCGGACAACCAGGTCGCCCGGCTCATGGACGCCATCCAGCCCGCGCTCTACGACGACATTGACGGCGTGTCGCCTCGCCAGGGCTGGGTGCCTCTGGAGCTGATCGAGAGGTGGTTCCACGAGACCTACAGCGCCAGCCACCGATACCGCACAGTCAGCCTTGAGCGCGTGGAAGGGCTCGTCACCATCAAGGGCAGAGACTACGCCGACCTCGGCGACAAGCACGATGATGTTCACCCCGAGCTGCCCCTGCTCTTGGGCTGGATCAACCACGACAAGACCCTGTTCTCGCCGGAGAAGCCCAGGCGCTCCGACGACATTGACAAGATCCG
This sequence comes from Pseudomonadota bacterium, assembly GCA_041160755.1. GTDB lineage: Bacteria > Myxococcota_A > UBA796 > UBA796 > CAJQPC01 > JADKFE01. Next base: position 2,291 of record JBEAVX010000616.1, on the reverse strand, counting down.
CGTCGAGAAGGCGACACAGTGGGAGACGAGCTTCATCGGGTGGAGCGGGGCGACCCCCGAGCGCCGGGCGCTCATCGAAGAAGCCTACAACCGCCAGTTTAAGGGCTTCGTGGCGCCGAGCTACGACGGCCAGCGCCTCCAGCTCGCGCGCTGGGCGAAGGGCGGCCCGCAGCTCCGCGCCCACCAGATCGCCGGGGTCAACCGCCTCAACGCCAACCGGGGTGGGCTGCTCGCGTTTGACGTGGGCGTAGGCAAGACCTACACCGGCCTCGCGCTCCTGGCCCGCGCTCGGCAGGAGGGCTGGGCCCGGCGCCCGGTGATCCTCGTCCCCAACAGCATCGTGTGGAAGTGGGCTGAAGACATCGCCCGCGTGCTGCCCGACTACCGCGTGGGGGTGATCGGCTCCAAACGGAAGACCATCGCCCACGGTCCCCGCAAAGGGCTACAGACCTCCGAGGTGGACAGCCCCGCCGAGCGCGCCGCGAAGTGGACTCGGTTTCAGGCCGGTGAGCTGGACGTGGTGCTGCTCACCTACACGAGCCTCGCCCGCACCCGCATGAGCGAGGGCGCCGTGCGGGCCTATGCCCAAACGACCTCGGCGATTCAGCGTGAGGTGGCCCTCCGCCAGCGCAACGCCCAGGGCCGCAAGAAGCTCTCCGAGCGCGACGAGGCCATCCTCCGTGAAGGCGTCGGCGCCTGGGTCACCGAGAAGCTAGAGCTCGCCGAGAACCTGGAGTACGACCCCGGCATCCTCTGGGATGACCTGGGCGTAGACCTGCTGATTGTTGATGAAGCACAGAACTACAAGAACCTGTATCTGCCCGAGGAGCGTGAGGGCGGCGTGCCGCGCTTCATGGGCAACCCCGGCGACGGCTCCAACCGCGCGTGGCAGCTCGACTTCCGCTGCCAGTCTGTGCGGCGTCAGAACGGCGGCGCCGGGGTGGTGCTGCTCAGCGCCACGCCCGCGAAGAACTCGCCCTTGGAGCTGTACAACCTCATCCAGTACGTTGACCCCGCCGCTTGGACGCGCATCGGCATCCGCGACCCCGAGCAGTTCATCGACCGTTACCTCAAGATCAAGATCCAGCCCGTGCTCAACACGGCGATGGAGGTGGTGGACCGAGGCGCCGTCGTAGGCTTCCAGAACCTTCACGAGCTGCGCGACGTGATCCTCCGCTACGCCGACTTCAAGACCGCTGAAGAGGTCGGCCTCGTGCTGCCCGAGGCGCGGGTCGAGATGGTCGAGGTGGACATGAACGCCGCGCAGGAGGCGAAGTACACCGAATACGTCGCACAGATTGAGGAGGCCCTAGAGAGCGAAGACCCTTCAGACAAGGCCCAGATCCTCGGCCTGCTCGCGCGGATGTCCCTGGTGGCGGTGCATCCCCAGCTTGATGAGGGCTACACTTGGCGGACGGCGGCCACCGTTCAGAACCCGCACAGTCCCAAGTTTGACGCCTTGGCGGCGCGGGTCTTGGAGAACCGGGTCTGCGGTCACATCGTCTTCATCGACAACGTGGCCGCGCACCAGTGGGTGCGGATGGTGCTGGTGAAGGCGGGCGTCCCCGACGCGCGCATCGCCGTGCTCAACGCCGAGACGGCCTCGGGCGCCGCCGACCGCCAGCGCATCGCCAAGGCGTTCAACGGTGACCCCGACGAGGGCATCGCCCCGCTCTACGACGTGGTGATCGCCAACGCCATCGCCTATGAAGGGATCGACCTTCAGACACGAACCTGCGCGATTCACCACCTCGACCTGCCCTGGGAGCCCGCGACCCTCCAGCAGCGAAACGGTCGCGCCGTGCGCCAAGGAAACCGTCTCACCGCGATCTCGATCTACTACTACTTCGCCCGGCGCTCCCAAGACGGCCTGCGGTTCAACCTCATCCAAGGCAAACGCGGGTGGATGACGCAGCTCCTCAAGAGCCAGGACCGCGCCACAAACAACCCCGGCGCCCAGAGCCAGCTCGGCCCCGAGGAGATCCTGCTCCTCATCTCCCGCGAGCCCGAGAAGACCCGCGAGCGGCTGGAGGCCCTGCGTCAGACGCGCGAGGCCGAGGCCCACGAGCGCATCACCCGCGGGGCTGTGCAGACGCTCTTGGCTGCGAACGCCCGCTTCCGCAGGGCCGAGCGCATCGCCGACCCCGCCGAGGCCACGCGCCTTCGGGGTGAGGCCGAGGCCCGGCTCAAGCACCTGCAAGACGTGCCCCCAGAGATCTGGCCTTGGGCGGCGCAGGCCAGCCGTGTGCGGGAGTCTGAGGCGCTGATCGTGGACAAGAGCGTGCCCGTGT
>JBEAVX010000597.1:0-6451 GCA_041160755.1 Pseudomonadota bacterium | reverse complement strand
GCCCTACGCAGCCGCCTGGGCGTGATCTTTCAGGACTTTGTGCGGTACCAGCTCGTCGCCGGGGAGAACATCGGCGTCGGCGACGTGCGCCACCTCGACGACGAGGCCCGCTGGCGCGACGCCGCCGAGGCCGGCATGGCGGATGAGGTGATCTCGAAGCTGCCCCAGGGTTACCACACCCAGCTCGGCCGCTGGTTTAACGAGGGCCGTGAGCTCTCCGGCGGCCAGTGGCAGAAGGTGGCGCTCTCCCGGGCGTTTATGCGCAAAGACGCCGACGTGCTGGTGCTGGACGAGCCCACAGCCGCCGTAGACGCCGAGGCCGAGACGCTCTTGTTTGAGCGCCTGCGCGAGCGCGCCCAAGGCCGCATCTGCCTGCTCATCTCACACAGATTCTCGACGGTGCGTATGGCCGACCGGGTGGCGGTGCTGCACGGCGGTCGCCTCATCGAGCTCGGCGATCACGAGAGCTTGATGGCCTTGGGCGGCCGCTACGCCCACCTGTTCACCTTACAAGCGCGTGGGTATCGGTAGCTTAGCCGCCCGCGTAGCGAGCCCCGCATCGCCCAGGTATACTCCCCAAGCTGACGCCGAGATCCTCGACGCTGACGGAAGGAGTAGACCATCTGGCCGCCCACACGACGCCCCTGGGCGCTGCTCGTCGGCGTCGCGCTCTGCGCGCCGGGCTGCGTCTACGTCTACCAGCCCCTCGTCGGGCTGCAGCAGCCCGTGGTGGTCAACCCCGACGCCCAGAACCTCGTCGGCGTCGCCCTCACCGTGCGCTGCTTCCCCGGCGATCTCCTCAGCGTCTCCGAGGCGGGCTCGCTGTGCAGCAAGGTCGGCGCGCTCTTTGAGCAGCAGGGCGCCCAGGTCGGCCTCACCTTAGGCGCCCAGCCCCTCGCCGAGCCTCTCCCGGCGGACGTGCCCACCCAGCTCACCGTCGAGCTGCGCGCCCGAGAGCTCAGCGCGTCGAGCGACCCCCTGCGCTGGTCGGCCTGCTTCGTCTCTTACTCGTTGATCCCGGCGGTCACCGAGGCCTCCTTCGCCCAAGAGGTCGTCGTGCGCGACGCCGATGGGTTCTTGCTCGCCGAGGCGTCGCTCCAGGGCCGCATCGTGCGGTACGTCGGCCTCGGCGCCTGGGTCGGGAACACCACGATGAACTACCTCGTGCGTGAAGAAGAGGACCGGATCTTGCCCGAGACGGCCTCGGAGCACCTCTCCGACGATCTCTACCGCCAGCTCAGCCAGCTTGTGTACAACGCCAAGGTGCAGTCCGAGCTGCTGCGACCGGCCAAGGCGGCGCGCTGATGTTTGGCCTGCTCCCGCTCCTGCTGGCCTTGCCCTTCGTCATGCCCCAGCCGGGCTCGTGGAGGGACCGCGACGACGCGCACAACTACACCTGCACGTTGATGACCGTCGAGCAGGCCCAGCTCGCCCGGCCTGGGGCGGTTCGGCCGGTTGGGCCTCGGGGAGACCTCTACGCCCGGGACGTCGTGCTCTGCCAAGAGCGGATGTTGCCCCTCGGTCTACGCTTAGACGCCGATGAGGCGATCCTCTCCACCTTGGACGCCCGGGTGAAGGAGCTCGCCGGGGCCGCGCGCTCCCGGCGCCCGGATCTGGCGGGCGCCACCTGGCTCGTCGAGGTCTACTACCCGAGCCCCGCGGTGTCCGCGAAGATCGGCTTCGCCACCAAGAACGCGCTCATGGCCTCCGGGCTGGCCGTCTCCGACCGCGCGCCGACCCTCGCCGCCGGGGACGTGCAGGTCATCACCCGAATGCCGCCGAGCGAGGCCTACCCCACGGCCTGCCGCCGCTACACCGACAACGGCAGCCTCGGCCCAAACGACGCCTTGCTCGCCGTGGTGCTGCTCGACCGCCAAGAGACGGCCCTGCACGCCGGGCTCTGCGCGGCGGGGAGCTGGACGTGGCTGCGATGACCGCCTGGCTCTTGGGCCTCGGCCTCGCCTACGCCGCGGATCCGGCTGAAGAGGCCCAGCGTGCGCAGCTTGAGCGCGCCCGCGCCCAGGTCGCCGATCAGGTCCACCTCGCCGTGTTTGACCTCCTCGATGAGCTGGTCTATCGCCTGCGCCAAGAGCCGGTCTTCGCCGAGCCCACCCCCGTCGTGCTCGCCGGGGTGAGCGTGCCGGTGGGCTTGGGCACGGGTTTACAGGCGCTCATGGAGAACCACCTCGCCGGGGTGATGTTGGCGAACCCCGAGACGAACCTGCGCCTCGTGCATTGCCCGCAGTGCACCGCCGTGGTGGTGCGCTCCTCCGCCAAAGGCACCGTCGTCTCCCGTGGGGTGGACGACCCGGCGCTCCTCGCGGACTTGGGGGTCGAGGCCGGTCGCCACGCCTTGTTCATCGACGTCGAGGCCGAAGGCGCGTTCCTCGTGCTCCGGGCCCGGCTCACCGAGCTGAGCGTTGAGCTGCCCATCGTCTGGAGCCACACGCTCTCGACGTCTACGGCCACCCCGGCGCTCTTGCGGGACGCCACGGCGCTCAAGTCCGCTGAAGAGGCCCGGGACGAGTACCTCGACGTCCTGAACGGCCAAGGCGCTGTGGTCATCCCCGCCCGGGTGAACGTGCGCACCTACGCCTTGCCCGAGGGTGACAACGCCGGGACGGCCCCGCCGCCGTTCATCTGGCTCCAGACCGGCGTCGAGCTGAGCCCCACCGTCGCCCGCCGCTGGACGTCGTCGATGATGCTCGGCTACGCGCTCATCCCCCAGGCGTATCAGGGGCTCATGGCGCAGGCGCGTATCTCTCTCGCCTCGTCACCGGCCAGGCGCGGAGCCTCACCCGCCCCGACCTCTACGTCTTCGGCGGGCTCTCCTTGAGCACGGTCTGGGGGCCGGGGACGGCGTCGTTCCGCAACAACACGCTCACGCTGGACGAGATCCTCACCGACACCAACCTCGACGAGCCCCGGGCCACCTTCGGCGCCGTTCATGTCGGCGCCGAGCTTCGCCTGGGCAACCGGGTCGGCTTCGGGTTCTTCTTAGAGACCTTGCCGTCGTTCACCTCCTCACGAAACTTCGGCCGCTACGCCACCTTGGGCCCCATCGAGGCGCACTCTCTGGGCGCGGAGGTGGCGTTTTGTTTCTGAGCCTCCTTCTCGCCGCCCTCCTGGGCCCCGCCGCGTGGGCTGGGCCCGACGACACCCGGGACGCCTTGGACCGCCTGGGCGAGATCCTGGAGCTGCGCATCGAGGACGGCACTCTGCCCAAAGCGAAGGTCTCCCCGGCGATCCTCGTGAGCGCGACGCCGCGCTATGAGGAGACGGCGGCCTGGTTCGGCACCGGCGCCGTGGAGGTGCTGCAGGCCGCGCTCGGCGCCGAGGGCCTGCGGGTGTGTGAGGCCTGCGCCGCGCCTCGGGTCGTCGCCATCGACGGCGCCTTGAGCTACACGACGGGGCCTCCGAGCCTCGACGAGCTCCAGCGCCTCGACGAGCTGAACCGCGGCGACGCTGCGCCTGCGCAGAGCGGCATCTGGCTCGATGAGCACAAAGGGGGCGTCTCGATCCGCATCGTCGAGCTGTCCACCGGCCAGGTGCTCTTCGCCCAGAACGTCGATCCAACCCTCGTCGAGGTGCGCAACACCGAGCGCGTCTACACGATGAGCGAAGAGCTGGAGCGCCGCGCCCGAGGCGACACCCTCACGCACAGCTTCGCCGACTTCGCGCTCTACCCCGGTCAACACTTCTCGTGGGACGTCTCCGACCAGTGGGGCCCCACGAACCGAAACCTCGCCGGGGCCACGTTCTCGATCTTTGACCCCGTGCTCGGCGTCGGCGGGCATTACCACCGCATCACGCCCCTGTACAACGTCAGCGTCGGCGGCAAGGTCATCTTCAGCTTGCCCACCGCCGCCGTGCAGTCCGTCAGCGAAGACCTCGACAACGGCGAGGTCATCGACCCTCTGCTCACCGCGGCCGCCGTCGTGCGGGTGCCGTTCGGGCGCTCCAACTACGGCGTCGTGCTCGTGGCCTCGACCAACGGCGAGGTCGGCGTCGGCATCTCTCTGCTCAACATGCGCCTGCTCCCGGTGATCCCATGAACCAGGCCCTTCGCGCCTCCCGCCTGCTCTTCGCCCTCGGCCTGATCAGCGGCTGCGCCACGCGCAACTACACGCATTACCTCATCGAGCCCGCGCCGGAGACCAACCCCGCGCTCATCGAGGAGGAGGGCACCCAGCTTCGGCCCTTCGGCTTCGGCTCCACCACGGCGATGACCGTGCGCTGGAACGACGGCGACGTGATCACTGAAGTGCAGATCCCCATGCTCGCGAGCGGCCAGCGCATCCTCATCGAGCACAGCTCCTCCACGGGCTCTATCGAGAGCATCCCGACGACGCGGCTGGTGCCGCCGCCACCCACCGTCGCCGACGACACCCTCGACGCGGCCTACCGGGCGCGGGGCCTGCGGGTGAACCCCGACGCCGCCGAGGTGAGCCTCGCCACCTCACGCTCCCGAATGCAAGAGGCCATCGCGTCGGGCAACTACGCCTTGGCCCTGGAGTGGGCCGAGCTGATCCTCGCCCGATACCCCTCGCATCCCGAGACCTTACGCGCGAAGGGCTCGATCCTGCTCATGCTCGGCGAGCGTGAGAAGGCCATCGAGATCTACGAGCAGGTCGAAGAGATCGAGTCCGACCCCGGCGTGCGTCGCCAGCTCGACGCCCTACAGCGCCAAGAATAGCCAGCCGAAGGAAGTCACCGTGCAGATTCTTGGTCTGATCATCCTCGCGTTTGTGGTGCGGTACGGCTTCGCCGAGCGCGCGGACACCACCATCTCGGCCTTTGACGGCCACGCCGCGGTCATGGTGCTCGTCGGCTCGCTCTCAGCGGTGATGATCTCCTCCACCGCCGCGACGTCCATCCGCACCTTCACCGCCCTGCGGGAGCTCGTGCCCGGCGCGGGCACCTTGGGCAAAGGCACCGACGTCTTGGAGGCCGACCGGCAGGCCATCGCCGCGCTCTGGCGCGAGGGCAAACGCGCCCAGGCCGTCGAGCTCGCCGAGCGCAGCGCCCACCCGGCCATCCGCCGGATGTTGGACCTCGTGCTCAGCCGCGCGCCGCACGAGGCCACCACCGCCGCCTTCACCGAGCTCAAACACGCCGAGCTCACCCGCTGGCAGCCCGCCGTCGGCAACTGGGAGCTGCTCGCCAAGCTCGCGCCGTCCTTCGGCATGGTCGGCACGATCACCGGCATGATCCAGCTCTTCAAGAGCATGGGCGAGACGACCAACCTCGGCGCCTCGCTCTCGTTGGCGCTGTTGGCCACCCTGTACGGCGTGGCCTTCGGCGCGGGCGTGGCCGGGCCCATCGGCCACTTCTTGCGCGGCCTCCTCGACGAGCGCCTCGGCGCCTTGGAGCGCTGTGAGCAGAGCGTCGCCGAGCTCATCGCCCGCTCCGCCCGCGAGAGCGGCATGGCGAAGGGGTAAACGATGCAACGCCGAAGTTACACGAGCGACGAGGGCTGGCTGCTCTCCTACGCCGATCTCATCACGAACCTGCTGATCTTCTTCGTGATGTTGCTCGCCGCGTCCGACATCAGCCGCTCCCGAATGCAGCAGATCACCGAGTCGCTCTCGGGCAAAGAGCAGCCCGAGAGCCTCTCCTCAATTCAGCAGCAGATCGAGGCCAAGATCGCCGCCGAGGGCCTCCAGGATCTCATCCAGACCCAGCTTGACGACGACGGCCTGCGCCTCTCGTTGAACTCCGGCCTCGTGTTTGACTCCGGCAGCGCCGTGATCCGCGCCGAGCAGACCGACACCCTCGACCGTATGCTCAGCACCTTTGTGCCATACATGGAGCGCTACGGCTTCGCCGTCGAGGGCCACACCGACAGCCAGCCCATCGCCGCTGGGTCGCCGTACAAGACCAACTGGGAGCTCTCCGCCGACCGCGCGAACGCCGTGCGCACCCGCATGGAGACCGTCGGCGTGGCGAGAGGTCGGGTGCGAGTTGAGGGCTACGCCGACACCGTCGCGCTGCCCGAAGAGGAGCTCCAAGGGCTCGACGAGGCCGAGCGCCTCGCCCGTCACCGCCGCGTCGTCGTGAGGATCTACTGATGGGCCTGACCCCGCTCCTCGTCCTGCTGTTGGCCCAGAACCCGGCCCACTCCGCGGATCCGCCGAACTCCGAGATCCCCGCGACGGTGCTCGGTGAGCTGCGGATGTTGGAGAACGACTTCGAGCTCGCGCTCTCCCAAGACTGTGACGCCGCGCGCTGCTTCTCCAAAGGCTGCACGTATGTGAGCCACAGCGTCGCCGACCGCCCCCGGGCCGCGTCGATGCCCGGCTTGGGTCTGGATCTCGGCCCCGGCAGCGTCGTGGCGCAAGAGTTTCTGACCCAGGCCCAGTGCTCCTTCGCCCACGAGAAGGCTGAAGACGGCGCGGACATGACGGTGCTCTCCCGCCGCCTACAGTCCAAGCTCAGCGCTGGCTGGCTC
>JBEAVX010000540.1:0-4429 GCA_041160755.1 Pseudomonadota bacterium | reverse complement strand
CGGCGGCGCCGGGGGCGGCGTGGCCGGGGCGCCGACGCCGGGGAGCGGGAGGTCGGCGGCGATGGCGAACAAGAGCTCGCGGGCCTGGGCCATGCTCACCCGGCGGGTGGGGTCGGGCTGCATCGTCGCGGCGAGGAGCTGGTTCCACCCGGCCACCCGCGCGGCGGTGTCCCAGCCGTCGCCGAGGCGCGGGGGCAAGGCCACGCGCAGGCTGTCCAAGGTGCGCTCGGGGTCGAAGTTGAGGCCCTCGTCCTCGGTGAGGTGCCGCAGGGTGACGCAGAAGTGCAGCACGGCGGCCAAGGCGAAGAGGTCGGTGCTCGCCGTGGGGGGCTGGCCCTCAAACTGCTCCGGGGCGGCGTACTGCGGGGTGCCGACGAAGGCCCCGGCCCGGGTGAGGCCCTCGCCGACGCCGCCGCTCACCTTGGCGATGCCCCAGTCCGTCAGCCGCACCATCGGCACCTCGCCGGGGCCCGGGGTGCGGGTGAGCAGGATGTTCTCGGGCTTCATGTCGCGGTGGATGACGCCTTTGGCATGCGCCACGCTCAAGGCGTCGCAGAGCTGCACACCGACGGCGGCGGCGGCGGTGACGCTCATGCGGCCTTGGTTCGAGAGGTGGTCGAGCAGGCTGCCGCCCTCCTCAAAGCGCGTCACGAGGTAGGGCGAGTGCCCGGCGCGGTGCACGAAGCCCAAGATCTGCACGATGCCCGGGTGGTCGAGCTCGGTGAGGATCTGCGCCTCAGTGGCCAAGCGGCGCAGGTACGGGCCTTGGTCGCGGTGGGCGTAGAGCACCTTGATCGCGAGGCGGGGGCCGATGAGCTCCTGGTGATCGCTCAGCTCCTGCGCGAGGTAGGTGGCCCCGGCGCCGCCGATGGCGAGGCAACGATCGACCTTGTACCGGCGATCGAGCACGTCTTGGGGGTTCAGGAGCTCGCCCCAGCCGTCGCGGCGGCGGCGGGCGCGGCAGGCGAGGTTGGGGCAGGACTCGGGGTCGCCCTCGAACGTGGTGAGGCAGCGGCTACAGTACTTTGTGCGGGGCGCCGGGCTGCTCATGGACCCTCCAGGCAAGGCAGGCTCGCTTACAGCGATGGCCGTCCAGCTCGCCCCATCCTCACTTGCCGGACATCGTCTGGTCGGCCCCGCCTCCCCACCGCATGAGCCCCCATGCGTCGGCTCGGCGAGCCCAACCAGGACGACGCCCTTCGGCGCGATCTCGGGGCGATCTTGACGGCCACCGCTGTAACCCAACGACGGCGGCGAAGCCCGGTTAAACAGCGGAGATGCGCCCGCTCTTCCTGGTCATGTTGTCGTTCACCTCGGCCTGTCGCTGCGCGGCGGAGCCCGAGGCGCGGTTGATCACCCAGTTTCGGGAGGCCCCCCAAGGGCGTGTCCTCGACGCCGAGGCCGCCGCCGCCGCCCGGGCCGCGTGCCCCAAGGTCAACGCGGCGTCGCTCTCTGAAGCCCAAGGCCAGCTCGGCCTGGTGACCGTCCGCGGCGAGGGGCTGGCCCAGGTCGAGACCGTCGCGGCCTTGGTGGAGGGCCAGCTCATCGGCGAGGCGATCGTTCACCACGAGGCCGACGGCTCGTTACGCTTCGCCGTGGGCTGCCCGGAGTGTGAGCTGGTGCTCGGCGTGCGTCACCCCGGCGGCCTGGTCGGCTGCCAAGGCCCCGGGCGCAGCCTCACCCGGTCCGGCGGTCAGCTCCGTTAGGGCCCCTGCGTCTCCTTGTGCTACGGTGCTTTGGTGAGCGCGCTCCTCCTCCTCTGGTCTGTGGCCGTCGTCTCCGCCCAAGAGGGCTGGGGCGGGGTCCAGGCGCCGGTGGACGAGGCCCCGGCGCCTGACGCCGAGCCCGCGGGCATCACCCCGCCGCGCCTGCTCACGCCCCTCGACCTGCCCTGGCCCGGGGGCCCGCCCTATGAGGCGGCGACGGTGGAGTGGCTCCTGTTGATCAACGCCGAGGGGGTGGTCGAGGAGGCCACGCCGGTCTACGGCCAGGAGCCGTTCATCGAGCGCTCCGAGCCCCTGGTGCTCGCCGCGCGGTTTGAGCCCGCCCGAGACGGCCGCCTCGCCATCGCCGTCGAGGTGCCGTTTCAGCTCACCTTCACCCCGCCGCCCGTGGGCCTGCGCCTGCGGCTCATGGGGCCCGACGGCGCGGCCTTGGCGGGAGAGGCGCTGTTTGTCGGGGAGGAGCGGGTGATCACCGACGCGGCGGGCGTGGTGGAGCTGCGGGAGCGGCCCCCGGGCCCCGTCGTCGTGCGCCTGGAGTCCGCCGCGTGGAGCCTCGCCCCCGTCGAGGTCACCCTGGAGGACGGCAAGCTCGTCGAGCTCGACCTCCGCGTCGACGCCCCGGTGAGCGAAGAGGCGGCCATCGGCGTGTACCGCCGCCGCAGCCCCCAGGCCGTCGTGCGCACGGTGAGCGCTGAGGAGGTGCGCACCACCCCCGGCACCCTGGGCGACCCGGTGCGGGCGCTCGTGAACCTCCCCGGCGTCGTGCGCACGCCCTTTGACTCCGGCTGGCTCCTCGTGCGCGGCGGCGACCCCGACCAGACCGCGATGTTGATCGACGGCGTGCCCGTGCCTTTGGTGTACCACCTCGGCGGCTTCAGCTCCGTGGTTCACCCAGGGTTCATCGACACCGTGGAGTTTTTCCCCGGCGGCTACGGCGCCCGCTACGGCCGGGCCACCGCCGGGGCCGTCGACATCCAGACCAAGACCGTGCCCTCCGCCCTCAAGGTCGAGGCCGGGGCGGATCTCCTCTACGCCGGGGCCTTCGTCCAGGCGCCGCTGGGCCCCAAGACCGGCCTCGCCGTCGCCGCCCGGCGCTCCTACATCGACCGCGTGCTGGCCCGGGTGCTCAGCGAGGAGCAGGCCGCCATCGCGCCGCGCTTCATCGACGGCCAGGTGAAGCTCGACCGCGAGCAGGTGGGCCTGTTCTGGATGGGCTTTCGGGATCAGGTCGAGGTGCCGTCCGACGATGACGGCGACACGGCCCTGGTGAACATCAGCACCAGCCGGGTGCATGGCCGGGTGGAGCTGCGCCCCGGCGAATCGACGCTGCGCCTCACGCCGTTTGTCGCCCGGGATCGCCGGGCCTTGGCCTATGAGGACATCACCGACCAGCGCGAGACCTTGCTCCTCGGCGGCCGGGCCCAGCTCGACACCGACGACGCCCGGCCCTGGGCGGCGCAGGTCGGCGTAGACGCCCTGTGGACCGACCTTCAGCTCAAGGTCTCCGGCGTCGAGGCCCCGCTCACGGCCCTGTCCTTTGACCCCTACGCCCAGCTTCGTGTGGGGGAGGCGCGCCGGGTGGTGTTCGGCCTGCGCCTGGACACCTGGGCCGCCGAAGACCAGCGCCTCAAGGTGGGCCTGAGCCCGAGGGTCCAGGGCTTCGCGCCGCTGCCCCTGCCCGGCGTCGAGCTCGTCGGCCACGCGGGGCTGAACCACCAGGCCCCGCCGATGGAGCTCCTCGCGGCCTGGCCTGATGGGCGCTACCTCGACCTGGAGCGCAGCTACGGCGGCGGCGGCGGGGTGCGCTGGACGGGCGGGGCCCTGAGCGCCGAGCTCGACGGCTACTGGCGGCGCATGGACCACCTCGCGGTGTTTGAGGACGACGGATCCCTCGTCGAGGGCCAGGGCCTCGCCTACGGCGTCGAGTCCTTGGTGCGTTTTGCCTGGGGCCCCCTGAGCGGCTGGACCACGGCGAGCTGGACCCGCAGCCTGCGCCGCGACGAGCCCGGCCAAGCCTTCAGCCCCCACATCTACGATCAGCCGCTCTACGCCTTGGCCGTGGTCGCCGTGGACCTCCCCGGCCAGTGGTCCTTCGCCGCCCGAGGCCGCGCGGGCTCGGGCTACGCCTGGAACCGCGACGATGAGAACGCCTACGACCTGCTCACGATGACGGAGGAGCCCCTCGTGATCTCGCCCCAGGGTCGGCTCCAGCCCTACCGCGCCCTGGACCTCAAGGTGGCCTGGACCTTAGACGCCCGCAGCGTCACCGGCGAGCTCTACCTCGACGTGCAGAACGTCACCAACCGCCGCGTCGCCGAGCCCGTGATCACCGGCATCGACGACCGCGACACCCTCTACGGCTACGGCCTGCCCGTGCTGCCGGTGTTCGGGTTTAAGGGCGGCTGGGGCGGGGCGGGCGCTTGAGGCGCTCCTGGATCTCGGCGCGAACCTCTTCCCAAGTGAAGGTCGGTCCGCCCAGGCGCTCATGCTCGGCGAGGCGGCGCTCGGCCTCGTCCACGCAGGCGAGATCCCAGGCCTTGTCACACAGCGGGCAGGGTGAAGACGCCTCGACGTGCTCACAGGGGGTCTGCTCAAATGGAAGAGGCCGAGTCATGCATCCAGCATAACCCGGCCTCCACCTGCTTCGTGGCGCTTAGTTCAGCGCGGCGGGCTTCTCGTCCTTCCGCTTCACGGTGTAGCCCTTG
>JBEAVX010000519.1:0-5806 GCA_041160755.1 Pseudomonadota bacterium | reverse complement strand
GCCGCGCGGCGGCCGGGTCGGGGGCGCTCACTCGTGAACCTCCCAGCCGAGCACGAGGCCCCCGGCGCCGTCGGGCCACTCGACGGGGGTGAGCTGCACCGGCGTGAACACCGACGGCGCGGCGACGGCGAGCGCCCGGAAGGGCCAGGGCAGGGGATCGCTGGGGGCGAGGCGCACGGCGCCGCCGTAGACCTCGGCGTCCGGGGAGAGCGCCCGGGCGCGGTCAGACAGCTCGGCGTCGTCGCCGAGGGCGCCCAGCCCCTCCAAGATCGCCTGGCTCCTCGCGAGCAGGCCCTCGACGGTGCGGGCTTGGCGGGCCGCCGTCTCTTCATCCCAGGGCCAGGTCTGCAACAACACACGGACGGCCTGGAGCGTCGGGGCCTGGGCGGCGCGCACCTCGGGGTCCTCTAGCTCCAGGCGCTCGATGAGCTGCTCAATAAACCGCAGCGTCTCGCTCGGAGAGCTGGCCAGGCCGCCGCGTAAGCCCGCCATGAACCGTTTGACGTCCCCCGAGGCCAAGGGCGTGAGCAGATCCAGGCGCCGCTGGGCCGCGCCTCGGCCCTCCAAGCGGGTGTTGCCGTTGTTGTAGGAGGTGGTGTCCGCCCGAAACGCCGCCCGCCACATCATGTCTTCGATGAGCACCGCCAGCTCACGCCGGGGCACCAGGGCCTCTAAGGTGGCGAGCAGCGCCTCGCTGAGCTGGTACTGTGCGGAGACGTGGTTCAGCCAGCGGAGGCTCAATGGCGTGAGCAGCTCGGAGACGCTCGACTCCGGCGCGAGCTTGAGCGCCACGGCGAAGCTCTGGAGCGCCTCGGGGATCTCGCCGCGCTCTAAGTGGGCCACGCCGCGGTGGAGGCTGATGACCGCGCGCTCGTTGAACCCCATCCCGGCGTCGAGGCTCAGAAGCGCCGCGCCTCGGGGGCCGTCCCAGATGACCTGCGGGCTCACCCCGGCGCTGGCCCGGGGGATCCACAGGCTCGCCCCCTCGCCGTCCCGGGCGGCGATGAGCACGTCGAGGATGCCCAAGGCGACCGGGTGCGCGCGCTCCGGGGAGACGCCATAGGACACGGCGTAGTCAAACATGAACAGACGGCGATCCGGCGAGAGCGCCATCCACTCGGAGATCGGCCAGGTCATACAGTCCTGGAGGATTCGTGCGGCCTCCGAGTCCGGGGCCAGGGTGCTCGTCGGGGCTTCAGCGCGCATGGCCTCGGCGATCTCACGGGACAGGCCGAGCTGCCGCGCGCGGGTGGACTCGTCTCGGGCCTTCTGGCGGGCCTCTCGGGCGGCGAGCTCGGCGAGCTTGAGCAAGAGGTCAAAGCGGCGAGCGGCGATCACCGACTGACCCCGGATCTGGGCGTCGGCCAGCGTCAGCTCGGCCCGGGTGAGCAGGCTCAGGAGCACCCGGGCGGCCACCTGGCGGTCAGAGAGCCGGGCGTTGGGCAGCTCTCCGGCGCGGATCGCCGCGAGGCGCGGGCCATAACAGCGGCCTCGGTCAAACCGCACCGTCGCCAGCTCGGCGCTGCCTAAGATGTCTCCAATGGCGACATAGCGCGTCTGTTTGTTCACCTCGAAGCTGTCGAAGGGCCGGGGGCGGGCGCTGCGGGGCTCACGGCCCATGGTGCGCACGAAGGTGTTGTGAAGCGCCAAGGGCCAGAGACCGGCGCCGTCGGCGTCTTTGGGGTGGCCGTCTTGGCAGAGGCCGAGGTCGCCCAAGGCCGCCCAGGTGACGCTGTGGAAGTCGGGATCGTAGGTGGAGACCCGCCCCGACTGGTTCGCCAAGGAGTTGCGCAGGAGCCAGAGCTTGAGCGCCGCGTCGGGGCGGCCCTCCCGCAGGGCCAAGCGCGCGTTGAGGTAGACGAGATCGGCGTCGGTCGGCGTGAGGTCGGCGGCGAGGGTCGGCGTAGGTCTGGGCGTCGGCGCCGCGCCTAAGGTCAGAAGCGCGGCCAGGGCCAGCGCCGCGGCGGTCCAGGGCCTCAAAACGCCACGCCGAGGGCGAGGGAGAACTCGGCGGAGAAGTACATCTCCGTCTCGGTGACCGGCGCGAGCACGGGCACGGCGAACATCGCCCGCGGCGAGAGGAACAGCCCTTGTTGGAGATACAGATCGTTGCTGATGCCCACCATCACGCCGTAGCGGGCCGAGTCGATCTGCATCGCGTCGAGGCGGATGTCCTCGATGTTGCTGCGCTCTGGGTCGGTCAAGGTGGGGGAGATCACGGCCAGCGCCACCTCGCGGACCGTGAGATCCCGAAAGCCTGTCGGGTAGACGAGGTAACGGAGGCCCCCGTAGAGGTTCACCGTCATCTGCACGGCGGGGAAGCGCCGGGGCCAAGACGTGACGACGCCCTCAGCGACGGGCAGACCGGCGATCAGATCGAGCTCCAGGCGCGGCGGGCGGCTGGGCTGGCGATAAGGCGTGAGCGCGAGCAGCTCGCTCGACGGGGAGTCCCAGACCCAGACGTAGCTCACCCCGACCTCAAAGATCGCCCGGTTCATCGGGATTCGGGCGAGGCCTCCGGCGCGTAGGCTGTTGAAGTTGTTCAGCTCGAAGGGGTGACCGCCCGTCGCCGCGAGCATCGCCGTGGTGCGACGCCAGTTGAACTCGACGGGCTGGGCGGCGGATCCAATGGCGCGCTCGGCGAGCACATCAAACGGCACACGGTAGGGCGCGAGGGGATCGGCCTCGCCGTTGGGCTCCCCGGCGGGGGCCTCGGCGGGCGCCTCCTCCGTGGACTGCGCCCAGGCGGCGCCGCCGAGGGCGGTCAGCAGCAGCAATTCAGGGATCAAGGGGGAACCCGTCGTCGCCCGGCGCGGGATACTCGGGCCGGAAGCAGGTGGCGGGGTAGTCGATGCGGAAGGTCTGCATCACCTGGTAGACCTCCGCGCGGTCAAACACGGGGTGATCACAGTAGCGGTCACACTGGGCGAGCATGAGATCCATACGGAAGCTGTCTTTGAGCCACTTCGCGGCGCCGTAGCTGCCCTCGGCGTCGATGGGCACACCGAACGGCACGCTCAGCGAGAACGCGCTCACCGCCCCGGCGACATACGTCTCATACTCGGCGCGCAGGAGGTAGGGGAACTCCCAATACAGCCCGAGCTCGTAGTTGGACTCGCCCAAGAGATCGTGCCAGGTGGGCAGGAGCTCCACAGGCAGCACACCCTCGCTGATGACGACACAGATGATGTTTGTGGGGTCCTCAGCGCAGAGCGCGTCGATGACCTCGCTCAGGATGGCGTTCTGGGTGATGTTCGAGCGGAACATGAAGAGCTCCGCGTCCTCCTGGGCGCAGTACGAGAAGGCGTCGTCGGGCTCGGCGCTGAACGTCTCGTCGTTGAAGAAGGTCACCATGCCCAGCTCGCCCAGATCGGCGTGATCGACGTTCGCGGCGAACTCCGGCGTGAGGAACTCGGAGCTGGTGATGCGCCCCGCCAGGCGCGCGGAGTAGGTCTCTAAGAAGTCGAGGTACTCTTCGCGGGTGGGCAAGATCGGCAAGAAGCCGACGGTGAGCGGGCCGAGCTCAAGCTCGGGGATGTCGGGGATGACCGCGCAGGCGAGGCTCAGGCCCAGGCTGTCGATGGTCGCGGGGCACCACAAGGTCGAGCTGTTCAGCGCCGTGCCGGAGATCGAGCGCTCGATGCTGTCAAACACGAAGGCCCCGGCGACGCGCGGCGTGGCGCGGTGGCGCTCGGGGGGCAACACGTTCGTCAGCGCCTCTTGCACCACCTCGGCCATGCCCGTGAGGTCGCGGTGCAGGCCGATGACCAGGATCATGTCGTCGCCGTGCACGCGGGCGTCCTCAACGGCGTCGCTCATCGCCTCGGTGAGCGTATCGACGAAGGCGGGGTCGGCCCAGTCGTCGATGCAGAAGGTGGGCTCGTCCTCGAGATCGAGGCGCTGGCGCTGCATCTCGGCGTGCTCGATGGAGATGTCGCGGCGGCAAGGCGCCAAGAAGAACGGCACCCGGCGGGCGGCGTGAATGGGGCTGCGCAGCTCCGGGAAGGCTGGGCGCACCTCGGGGTTCTTGCGCGCTGAAGCCGTCGTGGTGAAGGTGCCGTTGGCGTCGGTGACCGTAGAGGTTGCACAGACGACCGGAGACGTGGACGCCCCCACGGGGAGCTGCTCGGGGTTGAACCGGGCGCGCTCATCAAACGCCAGCGGGTCGTAACCCAAGGCGGTCATCTCACCGTCACAGTCTCGGCCATAGGCGTAGGGGTTGCGCTCACCGCCGATCTCGACGTCCCCGTAGACCTGATCCTCGATGAGCACGTCTCGGCGTAAGCCCAGGCCCTCGGCCTCTTGATTCCGCACGGTCGGGAAGAAGTGCCGACCGCGCCACTGAACCCAGGTGTTCGTCTCGTCAAACACGCCGTAGACCTGCAGGCTGCGGTTGGTGTGCGCCGGGCCGGGGCCGATGACGTTGAAGACCGTGCGGGGGTCGAGGGTCAGCTCGCCGTCGCGGTGGTATCGAAGGCGCAGGCGCACGTCTCGGGGCTCAAGGGGCACCTTGATGCTGGCGCTGCCGCAGAGGCTCGTCTCACCACAATCGACGGGGATGTGGGTGTGTACGTTGACGAACTGGTCGAGCGGCGTCCAGTCCACACGCTCGTCGTCTGTGGTGTAGGTCAGCTCGATGACGCTGGGATCGCCGATGCCTTGCTCGGCGGTGACGTTGTAGAAGATGAACAGCGTGTCCTCTTCAGCGAACCACGAGACGTCGGCGACGGAGAAGCTGGCGTTGACGTCAAACAGCGGCACCTTCCGGCACGACCCGAGGGCGAGCAGGGGGAGGAGCGCCGTGAGGGCTCTCACGCGGGCTCCCCGGCGAGCACGCTGGCGAAGGGCCGACGGGCGCGGGCGAGCTGGGCCTGGAAGCCCCGGGCGAGGGCCTGGCGGCCTCGGTCGGCGAGCTGGACCTGCTGGGCGCGGTTGGGGAACACCGAGACGGCCTCGATGGAGCGCCGCAGCGACTCCGGCGCCGCGCTCAGCACCCGGCTCCGGGCGTCGCCGTCCAAGAGCGACGCCCAGGCGGCGAGCGCCTCGACCTCGACGGAGAGCAAGAGGTCGGCCAGGGCCTCGGGCGCGAGCGCGAAGAGCATGTCGGGCGTGAGCACCCCCTGAACCCAGGCGGGCAGGCTGCCGTTGAGCGCGCGCTGGGCGTCGTGGAAGAGGGCAGACCGGGCGGCTGGGGAGAGCTTGGGCAAGAGCGTCGAGAGCGCGCCGGGGGAGTCGAAGGGCGCGCCGTGGTCGGCGACCTCGCCGCGGTTGGGCAAGGGCGGCAGGGTGTCGCCGCGCTGGGCGGCCTGGAGCGCGGCGAAGAGATCCGCCGTCTCTTCAGGGCCGAGGCGGTTGGAGCGCAGCAGCTCGGCGGAGAGTGAGGTGGTCTGCGCCTCGCTCAACAGTCCGACGAGCTCGTGGCGGGTCTCCAGAGGCGCCAGGGCGAAGAGGATCGCCGCGTGCCGGGGCGGGAGCTGCTGCACCAGGCGCGCGAGCCCGGCGGTGCCGAAGTCTTCGCGCACGCTGCGCACGACGCCAGCGTCTCCTTGGGTGACCAAGGCCGCGAACAGCGCGTAGCGGTCCAGGGCGGCGAAGAGCTCAGCGTCTGTGGGCAATGTGCGGGGGTCGGCGTCGCGGAGCAGCTCGGCGAGGGCGATCTTCGGCCCGGCGATGTCACCGCCCGACGGGAACGCCCCGGGCAAGGTGTTCGGGAACCGCAGCGCGGCCTTGGCGAGCACGGCGAGCTCCCCGGCGCGGAGCAGCTCACGAATCGCGGCTTGAAGCTCGGGATCGGGCTTGGCCGGGT
>JBEAVX010000514.1:0-8717 GCA_041160755.1 Pseudomonadota bacterium | reverse complement strand
TGGTCTTGCTCCACGAACAAGGCGGCCACGACGGGCTGAAACATGGTGTTGATCGCCACGCCGGGCAGCTCCCCCACCATCGCCAAGGAGACGGCCACCCGGTAGAGCCCCAGATCCGCCGCCCCGGCCATGGCCGCCACCATCAGGGTGTCGGTCCACTGGTTGAGCCGAAACAGGGTGCTGCTCACCCCCTCGGGCACCGAGAAGCGCAGGAGCGGGCCCCACTCCAAACGCGGCGGCACGGGCTGGCGCCAGGTCGGGCGAAGGCGGCGCCAGGCCACCCGCAGGGCCATGATCAGCGCCAAGGCGTTCGAGGCCACGAAGCCCAGGATCACCCCGTCGAGGCCCCAGCCCAAGGCCACGGCGGCCAAAGACGTCACCATCATGCCCACGGGCAGCACGACGAGGTAGGCGATGGACTGCCCGCGCATGTCCTTGAGGCCACGCAAGAGGCCCACCACGCCGAGCAAGAGGCTCCAGATCGGCACCGCCGGCAGGCACAGCCACATCGCCCGGCTCAGGCCCGGGGTGTGGGCGTCGGCGTCGAAGAGCGTGAGGCCCAAGGCGCACAGGGCGGTGAGCGCGAGGCCCGCGATCAGGCTCACGGCCAAGGTGGCGACGGCGGTGCCCTTCAGGCCAGCGGCGTCTTTGGCGGCGTCGTATCGCGCGCCGTAGAGGACCACGCCTTTGTCGGTGCCCAAGGGCGCGAAGGACGCCAAGATCGTGACGACGGTGCGGGCGAGCTCATAGAGGCCATAGGCCAGCGGGCCCAAGGCCCCGGCCAAGAACCAGTTGTTCACCAAACGCACGGCGCGGTTGATCAGGTTCGCGCCCAGCACCACGCCCGAGCCTTGGGCGACCTCGGCGGCGTCGGTGTGGGCCTGGGACGCGCCCTCGCTCATTTGGGCTGGGACCAGCGGCTCAGATCCCGGCCCAGAAGCTCACTCACCGCGCGCACCTCGGGGGCGAAGCGGGCCTGGAGCTCCGCGCGCAGGGCCGGGTCCATCGGGGCGCGCTCGACGTACTTGATGTTCACCCGGCGCAGAGCCCGCAGGATGAAGCGCCAGCCCGGGACGGCGGCGGGGCGCACGGCCTCCAAGACCTGCTGCTGCTCGGGGCGGATGAGGAAGTCTTGCAAGGCGCGGCTGTAGACGGTGCGGTTCGCGTTGCGGGCGCGCTCATCCTCCTCGAAGGTGGCGTCCCAGCCGGGGTAGTCGTCGCGCACGCCCAAGAACTGGCAGACCCCACGGAAGACGGCCTGGGGGTCTTTGCGGAAGTCGTCGTTGATGACGACGTGTACGCGGTCGCGGCCGAGCACGTCGAAGTAGCGCTGGAGCTGCTCGGCGTAGCGCACGAGGCGGCTGTACTCCAGGCCCCGGCGGGGGATGGCGTAGGGCGGCAGGCGGCGGCCTTCAGCGCGGTCGGCCTCGGCGGCCAGAGCCTCGGCGAAGTCGGGGATGTCCTCGTCGCCGCGAAACACGAAGTGCGCGTGCAGGCTGTGCAGCACGTCCACGGGGTTCCGCAGGAGCGCGATCACCTTCGACTGGGGGTTGAAGGCCTGGATCTCCTCCGCCGCGCGCTCGGAGAACAGGTACCAGGTGGACGCCTCCCCGGCGCGGGTCTCCGGCGGGCAGGCCTCAAAGAACGAGAGGAAGTTGGCCTCGCTGCGCGGCGGCGTGTGGTAGCCGAGGTCCGAGCCGAAATAATGCAGCTCCTTCTTGGCCATGAACAGGTCGGGGTGCCGGGCGAGGTAACCGTTGAGCTGGCCTGAGCCGCTCCGAGGGTGGCCCAACAAGAAAAAATCGGGTTTTCGCATGGTGCTGTTCCCCCTCCCTTAGAAGGAGGACTCCTCGATGATGATCTGGTCGTTGGGCATGAGCACGGGGTCCACCACGCCGCTCCCGCCCTCAAGGATCTTGCGCAGGCGCACGGTCTCGCGGCTGCCGTCGCGCAAGAGGTAAGACTTGCGCAGCTTGGCCACGGCGGTGAGGCCGCCGGCCTCGCTGAGCGCCTGGGTGTAGGTCATGCCTTTGCGGAACGGCACCGAGCCCGGGTCTTTGACCTCGCCGGTGACGTAGACCACGAGGCCCGCCGGGACGTAGAGGCGGTCGCCGTCCTCCAAGAAGATGTTCTGCTCTTGGCGGTTGAGGAGCTCGTCGTAGTTGATCTTGAGCTCCGGGGCGTCGCCGCGCTTGAGCCACAGCTCGGTCACCGCCTCGTCCTTCACGCCGCCCGCCCGGGCGACCATGTCGAGCACGGAGGTTGGGCCGCACAAGAAGAACTCGCCGGGGCTGTTCACCGCGCCCAGCACGTTGACCTGCTGGCTGAGGCACTGATCGACCCGCACGGCGACGCGGGGGTCGTAGAGCACGTTCTGCTCCAGGCGCAGGCGCAGGGCCTCGGAGATCTCGGCGGTGGTGAGGCCCTTCACCGGGAGGTCGTTCACGATGGGGTAGTTCAAGACCCCGCCCACGCCGACGACGAACAGGCCGCTCATGTCGTCCTCGCCGTAGATCTCGACGAGCAGCACGTCTCCTTCACCCACGCGGTAGCTCGCGGAGACGGGGGAGCGCGTGATGGTCGCGGTGGGCTCCGCGGCCCGCGACGGGGCGGCGAGGCCCAAGATCGTGAGGAGGAGGAGGCTCAGCAGCAGGGGGAGCGCCAAGGCGCGCATGGAGGTCTCCGTGGGGCCCCGCGAGAGGAGGCGGGGTGATCCGAGGCACAGCATCAGGAGTCTGTAGCCTTCATCATGGATCAGCGGAAGCCACCGCGGTCAGGAGGTTAATCAACACCCGATGGCCGCCACCCCCAGAACCCCGCTCATTGACCCCGACAGCCTCAACCTCTGGGGGGCTGGTCTCGGCGCGGTGGCCGTCGGCGTGGTCTCTTTCGCGGTGATCCTCCTGCCGCCGGCGGCCACGGTGGGCATCGTCGCCGGGGTGCTCGCGGCGACGTTCTTCTTCGCCCGGCCCGCGTGGTCGATCCTCCTGATCTTCGCCGGGCGTGTGATCATCGACCTCTTGTGGAGCGTCGGCGGCGCTGTGGGCGGCCTGAACCTCCTGGAGCTCTACGGCGGCGGCGTGGCGGCCTTGGCGGCGGCCTACTTCTTCATCGAGCTGCGCCGGGTCGAGCGCCAGGCGGGCTTCACGCCCTTGATGGTCTACTTCGCCGTGCTCGTGCTCGCGGCGGTGCGCAGCCTCAACGTGCGCGACGCGGCGGAGATCCTCGCCAAGTACATCAGCCCCTTGCTGCTGATGTTCCTCGTCGCGTCCCTGGTGAACACCGACCAGCTCCGAAGGCGCTTCCTGCAGCTCATCACGGCGGCGGGCCTCGTCTCGTTGAGCCTCTCGGTCTACCACCTCGCCACGGGCCAGCGCTTTCAGTTCTTCTTGCAGGGCTACTACCGCCTGCACGGCGGCTACAACAACCTGCACAACCACGCGCTGTTCTTGCTGTTTCTGAACGCGCTCATCTTCTTCTGGGTGATGAACGTCTACAGCCGGGCCTGGCGCTTCGCCTTGTTGGTCATCCAGGCCGCCGGGCTCCTGTGCCTGTACTTCACCTTCGTGCGCACGGCGCTCACGGGCTTCGCGGTCTTCGTGGTGATCTACCTGCTCATGGAGCGGCGCTACAACCTGCTCTTGGGGGCCTTGGGCGCGGGCGTGCTGCTCTTGCTCACGAACACCTCCCTTCAAGACCGCTTCTATGACGTCGTGGTCCTCCTGGGCGACGACGACGGCGTCGACAAACGCACCGTCGGCAGCGGGCGCTTCGGCATCTGGACGTCCTCCTTCGCCGAGTACCTGCGCAGCGCGCCCTTGGACTTGGTGCTCGGGCGCGGCCTCGGCGGGCACTACGAGCTCACCGACGTCTACGCCGACCTCTACCGCTCCACCAAGAAGTCTGAAGACCTCGACCCCCACAACGACTACCTGAGCCTGCTGTTCCAGCTCGGGCCCATCGCCTTGGTGAGCTACCTCTCGATGCAGCTCCTCGCCGCGCGTCAGGGCCTTGAGCTGCACCGCCGGGCCACGGACCCGTTCATGGCCGGGTTTGGCCGGTTCATCGTCGCGCTCACGGCCGTCACCAGCGTCACGAACTTCTTGAGCAACTCGTTCATCCAGCGCGTCACCGTGGCCTGGCTGTTCTGGGGCATGGTGGGCGTGGTGTACTCGATGCGCCGGGAGCTCCCTGACGAGGCCCCGCCGTCGAACACGCCGCCGCCGAGGCTGAAGGTGCTCCCCGGCGCCCGTTAACGCCGCAACAGCCGCGCCATCACCCGGCTCATCGGCTCGACGTCGTTCGCCCCGCAGAGCTCCCGGGCGCTGTGCATCGAGAGCATGGGGTTGCCGACGTCTACGGTGGGGATGGCGAGGCGGGACGAGGCGATGGGGCCGATGGTCGTGCCGCAGGGCAGGTCGCTGCGGGTGACGAAGCGCTGCACGGGCACGGCCTCTTCAGCGCAGGCCGCGGCGAAGAGGGCGGCGGTGTGGCCCGTGGTGGCGTAGCGGTTGTTGCTGTTGATCTTGATGACCGGGCCGCCGTTCACCGTGGGCTTGTGCTGGGGCTCGTGGCGGTCGGCGTAGTTCGGGTGGACGCCATGGGCCATGTCGGCGGAGACGAGCAGGCTCTGGCTGGCCGCCCGGGAGAGCGGGCCCGGGGCGGCGCTCGCCTGGGGATGCGCCAAGGCCAGGCGCTCCAAGAGGCCCTCCAAGAGCGCGGAGTCGGCGCCGCTCGTCGTCAGGCTGCCGCACTCCTCGTGGTCGTAGAGCACGATCACCGCCGTGCGCCGCCCGGGGCCGGCCTTGTCTTGGGCGACGTCCAAGAGCGCCTCTAGGGCCATGTACGAGCTGGCCTGGTTGTCCAGGCGCGGGGCGAAGACGAGCTCCTCCAAGACCCCGCCGAGCACCGGCGGCGTCACCTCAAAGAGCCCCAGATCCCAGCCGAGCAGGGCGTCGGGCGCGATGTGCAGGGTGTCGGCGACGAGGCGCTGCAGGGCCCCCGGGCCGTCGTGCTGCGCGGCCTGGGTGAGCCCGAGCACCGGCGGGAGGTGCTGCTGGGCGTTGACCTTAAAGCCCTCGTCGTTCACGCCCCGGTTGAGGTGGATGGCGAGGTTCGGGATGCGGGCGATGGGGCGGTCCACCCGGAACAGCGACGTGGTGACCCCGCCGCCTTCAGCGCGGTGGGCGACCTGACCGGCGAGGCCGAGGTCGCGGTCGAACCAGGTGTGCAGAAGCGCCCCGCCGTAGACCTCCACCCCCCACTGGCGCCAGCCCTCGCGGTGAAGCTCGGGGTTGGGCTTGAGGCGCAGGTTGGGGGAGTCGGTGTGGGCGCCGACGAGGTTGAACCCCGCGCGCTCCGGGGCGTCGTCGCCGAGGATCCAGGCGATGAGCGCGCCGCCGCGCACCACAAAGCCCTTGTGACCTAGGTCTAGGGTCTCGAAGGGTTGGGACTCGTCCATCGGGACGAAGCCCGCCGCCTGAAGCCGACGCGCGGCCTCGGCGGCGCAGTGCTGCGGGCTCGGGGAGGCGTGGACAAACTCAAGCAGGCCGGTGGCGCTCGCGGACATCGGGGCTCCTCAGACCTCGCGGGTCTCGTCACGAATCCAGCGGAAGTAGTCGGCGGGGCCCTCATGGGCGCGCAGCACGACGACCCGAGGGCAGGCGTAGGGGTGCAAGGCCTTGAGCCGGGTGACGGCCTCCTCGACGCGCTCCGCCGAGGTCTCCATGAACAGGGCCGCCTCTTGCTCGGCGACGATCTCGCCGTTCCACCAGTAGCGGGAGTGAACGGTGGGGACGATGGAGCCGCCCGCGACCAGGCGCTCTCGCAGGAGCAAGAGCAGCATCGCCTCGGCGTCGGCGGCCGGCAGGGTCACGAAGACGAGGCGCATAGAGGCTTCTCCAGCTTCACGGGCTTGTAACTCACCAAAGGGCGCCCGGGGGGCGCCGATGGCTCACCTGGAGACCTCGATCGTCGCGCGGGTGAGGGTGAGGTCGAGCACCTTGTCGCCCCGGCGCACCTGGAGGGTGAGCGGCTCTCCGGGCGGGCCCGCCGCGAGCTTCCGCACCCGGTCCACGTCGCCGGTGACGGCCTCCCCGGCCACGCTCACCACGATGTCCCCGGCCTGAACCACGCCCTCGGCGGGGCTCTTGGGGGTGACGCCGCTGACGACCACGGCGCCGTCCTTCGCGTCGAGCTTGAGCCCGACGAAGCCCCGCGGGGGGAGCTGGGCGAGCTCGATGTCGTAGGTCAAGGTCTTGCCCTTCTCGACGACGACGGTGCCGCCGCCGCCCCAGCCGTCCTTGAGCGCCCGCACGAGCACCTCACCCACGGGGGCGCCGTCGACGCGGTAGCGGCCAAAGTCATCGGCGAGGATCGCGTGCCCGGCGCTGGACCGCACCTGGGCCTTGGGCACGGGCTGGCCGTCCTTCGTGACGCGCCCGGCGACGCGCCCGCCGTCTTTGAGCTGCTGGTCACCGAGCTCGACGGTCTGGCCCTCAGCGACGGTGAACGACACGTCCCACAGGGTCGTGCCGCTGCCTTGCACCATCAGGCGCCACTCTCCGGCGGCGAGCTTGTCGTAGCGGAGGTTGCCGTCGGGCTCGCAGGTGCGGGTGCTGTTGGGGGTCAGCGCGCGCACGCCGGGGCTCACGACGCGGTAGAGCGTGGCGCCGCACAACAGCGGGGAGCCGTCGGGGCCGAAGACCCGCGCGTGCATCGAGGCCGTGCCCGCGCCCAGGGCCCTCGCGGCGTCAACGTCGAAGGGCTGGGCGGTGCCCTCGCCGAGCAGCTCGGCGGGCAGGGGCTCTTGCTCGGAGATCGGCAGCTCGACGACGGGCTCTGCGGGGGCCTCCACCGGCGCCTCGACCGGCGCCACGACAGGGGCGGGCGGCGGCGTCTTGGGCCGCAAGAGCTGCGCCGCCGCGCCGAAGGCGATCAGGCCGATGACGACGGCGATCACCGCGTGCTGTTGTGGGGAACCAGCGGATCGGGGCATCCAGGCCTCCTCGGGGTCCGGCGCGGCGTGGCGCCGGGGGGCGTCCGCCTTATGACCGGGGCGAGGGGCGCGCGCAAGGCTGCGGGTGTCGGCTGGCCGCGCTACGTTTGCCCCATGCAGAGCGACCACGAGGGCACGACGCCACCCCCCCGACCCCGCCGCTGGGCCACGCAGCTCATCGACGGCCAGCCCCGAGACGTGAAGCTCGACGCCGAGGGCACGCCCATCGCCGTCGCCGATTGGATCCCCCCCTTGGAGCTGCTGCGCCCGGATCGCTGCGCGAACTGCGGCGGGCGGCGCGTCTCCCAAGACCTCAACGTCACCGTCGAGGGCGGCGGCGTGCGGGATCCTTCGCCGTCCTGTGAGGGCTGCGGCATGAACGCCCGTGAAGACTGGCACATGCACATGGAGATCACCCACAAGCTGCGCGCGGGCGGCTTCGTCGAGGCCGCCGACAAGGCCGCGAGCCTGGGCCAGCAGGTGCTCTCGCTGAAGCTGGCCACCGCCGGGGTGCACTACGGCGACGCGCCAGACACCTCCCGGCGCCAGCGCCTCCGCCAGCTCGACGCCGTCGGCGCCCGGGCGCTCGCGCTGCAAGAGGCGGCGCTGTGGCTCAAGGAGACGAAGGCTGAGCCCGAGGTCGCCCGCCGGGTCGCCGATGTCTTCGTGCGCTGCGGCTTGGAGGCCGAGGCGCTCGTCGCCTTGGAGGACAGCGTGCGCCTGCACCCGCTCAACCCCCAGGCCTACGCCGAGCTGAGCCGGGGCCTGCGCCGGGTCGGCCGCTTCGACGACGCCCTGCGCGCCTTACGCCAGGTCTTTGAGCTGCCCGACGGCCGCCCCCACGGCGAGCGCCAGCTCCACAAGCTGCTCTCGGCCTTGTGGGACGACAACCGCTCCCAGGCCATGCTCTCCACCTTCGACGCCTTGGCGCCGCACAGCCACCGCGACGCCGACGCCTGCGCGCTCTACGCCCAGGCCTTGGAGCAGCAGGGCCAGACGGCGACCGCCCGCCGCTGGGTGCAGCGCGCCCTGAGCCTGCGCCCGAACGACCCGGAGCTCCTGCGCCGCCTCACCGTCTTGGAGGAGCAGCTCGGCGTGGCCAGCACCGTGGCGACGGTCCTCGCCGCCGCGCGCCAGGCGCCGGAGTAAGCCCGTGGGCATGTTGGGCAACCTCGTTCGGGACGTCGCCGCGATGTTCGGCGTGCAGATGACGCCGACGGTGATGGCCGTCCTTGTCTTTGGCCTGCTGATCTTGGCCTTCCCGTCGCTCAAGACCAACCACAGCACCCGCCTGGCCCGCAAACGAATCAACGAGGCCGCCCGAGAGCGCGGCGAGGCCCGCCAGCGCCTCGCGGACGAGGCCCTCACCCTCGTCGCCAAGAACCCCGTGGGCCAGATCGTCGTCGCCGAAGAGGCCCACAAGCTCGGCCTCAAAGACGCCGCCGCCGCCGCGCTCAAGCTGCTCACGGCCACGGGCAAGGAGCGCGACGAGGCCCGGCGTTTGCGGATGCTCATTCACCCTGAGCCGCCACGGTTCGCTGAGGCGGAGGCGGCGGCGATCCTGCGGCGCTGGGAGTCGGGGCTGCACGAGGCGGCGCGGGCCCAGCTCGACGAGGCGCTCGTACGCTGGCCGGATCATCCGGCGTTTGACGATCTGCGGGCGGTGGTGGCGGGGCCTGCGCCCCCTTCGGCGCCGGGCGAGCCGACCGCGGCGCTGGAT
>JBEAVX010000489.1:0-5422 GCA_041160755.1 Pseudomonadota bacterium | reverse complement strand
CTCGCCGGTGAGGCGAGCATGTTCTTGCTGCACGGCAACGTGCGCGACCTGCACCCCTGGGAGGACCGCGACGGCAAGATCCAGTACGTCCCGCTGCGGGCGTTCTTGGAGGCGTTTCTGTCGCGCTCCAAGGAGATCGTCGCCTGGTACAACGTCTCTGAAGGCGTCGAGGTGCCCACCAAAGAGATGGAGGGCCGCCTCAACCGCTGCCTCTCCGGCGGCGTCACCTTGGCCGAGCTGCCCAAAGGCCCCGGCGAGGTGCTGCCGCATCTGGAGGAGGTCATCACCGACACCCGCCACAGCGCGGCCGTGGTGCTCGACTACGCCGAGACCATCGCGCCGAGCGGCGACCTCAGCTTCATGTCCGAGCTCGACAAACGTGCGCTCGTCTCCTTGCAGCGCTGGTCGTCGGATCCGGCGCTCTTGGCCTCAGACAACCTCGTGATCCTGGTGACCGAGCAGCTCTTGGAGCTTCACCGCAAGGTGCTCGCCTCGCCCCAGCTCGCCCATGTGGCCGTGCCCCTGCCGACGGAGGAGGAGCGCGAGCGTTTCATCCGCGCCCAGGACCTCGCGGGCATCGACCTCCAGATGAGCGAGCACGACCTCGCCCGGGTCACCGCGGGGCTCACGCTGTTGCAGATCCGGGGCCTGTTCCGTGTGGCGCGGGAGGGCGGGCAGGCGATCTCGTTCAAGGCCGTGTCCCGGCGCAAGAAGTCGATCATCGAGCAGGAGTGCCACGGCCTCGTCGAGTTTGTGGACCCCTCGCACGACTTCTCCCACGTCGGCGGCATGGACGGCGTGAAAGAGGAGCTCATGCGCATCGCCACGGCGATCCGCAAGGGCCACACCAACCGCGTGCCCATGGGCGTGATCTTCGTGGGGCCGATGGGCACGGGCAAGACCTTCTTGGCTGAAGCCTTCGCCGGGGAGAGCGGGCTCACCTGCCTCAAGCTCAAGAACTTCCGCGACAAGTGGGTGGGCTCCACCGAGGCCAACCTGGAGAAGATCCTCCAGGTCGTCGATGGCCTGGGCTACGTCTTGCTCATCTTGGACGAGGCCGATCGCAGCATCGGCAACCAAGGCGGCGAGACCGACGGCGGCACGGGCTCCCGGGTGATCGCCCGGCTCAAGGAGTTCATGTCCGACACCTCCCACCGGGGCCGGGTGGTGATCGTGATGATGACCAACCGCCCCGACAAGCTCGACACCGACCTCAAGCGCCCCGGCCGCTTCGACGTCAAGATCCCGTTCTTCTTCCCCGAGCACGAGGACGAGCGGCTCAAGGTGATGCAGGCCCAGGTGCGCAAGAACAAGCTCACCTTGGCCCCGGACGTGGACCTGGCGGCGGCAGCGGCGCGCATCCCCGGCTACAGCGCGGCGGAGATCGAGGCCGTCCTGTTGGCCTCGGCGGGCATCGCCAACGGCGAAGATCGGGAGGTGGTGAGCGCCGCGGACCTCGACGCCGCGGTCACCGACGTGATCCCCTCCCGGGACACCCGGATGTTGGAGTTCATGGAGCTGCTCGCGGTGTTCGAGTCGTCCACGAAGCGCATGTTGCCCGCCCGGCATCAAGGACTGGACACCGAGCAGGTTCAAGCGCGTCTTGACGCCCTGCGCAGCCTGCTCGGCGGTCGGGCGGCGTGATCCTCTCAGGCCCAGCTCGGCGCTTTGTGCGCTCGCCGTGGCCCTGGACGCTTGACAGCCTCCAGGCGACGGCCTAAATACCTTGGGTTCGCGCTCCAAGGGGCCTACGGGTCCGCTGTGGAGACAGGAGTCCTCGCATGTACGCGGTAGTTGAGATCGGAAGCAAGCAGTACCGGGTCGCGGTGAACGACACCGTCCAGGTCGATCGCCTCGCCCTCGATGTCGGCGCTGACGCCACCTTCGCCAAGGTGGTGCTCGTCGGCGGCGATGAGATCAAGGTCGGCGCCCCCACGGTGGACGGCGCCTCGGTGACCGCCCGCGTCGTCTCCCACGACCAGGGCGACAAGGTCATCACCTTCAAGTATCGTCGCCGTCGGCGGTCCCGCGTTCGTCGCGGCTTCCGCGCGTCGCTCACCACCCTCGAGATCACTGGCATCAACGCCTGAGGCCTCGCGCCTCCTCCACTGGAGTACCCCCCCATGGCACATAAAAAGGGACAGGGCTCGACCCGCAACGGTCGCGACTCCAACCCGCAATATCGCGGCGTGAAGCGTGGCGATGGCCAGCTCGTCACCGCGGGCAGCATCCTCGTCCGCCAGCTCGGCACCGTCTTCCACGCTGGTCCGAACGTCGGCACCGGCCGTGACTGGACGCTGTTCTCGAAGGTAGACGGCCACGTCAAGTTCTCTCAGTACCGCGGCCGTCGTCGGGTGTCCGTCACCCCCGTCGAGACCGAGGAGTCCGCCGCGGCCAAGTGACCGCTGGTGTGCTCCACAGACCGCTCGTGATCGCCGCGGAGACTCTCCGCGGCGTTCTCTGCTTCAGGGTTCGTCATGCGTTTTATCGATGAGGTCGAGATCACCACCATCTCCGGGAAGGGCGGCAAAGGCTGCGCCTCGTTCCGTCGAGAGGTGTTTGTGCCCTTCGGCGGCCCGGACGGCGGCGACGGCGGCAAAGGCGGCGACGTCGTGCTCTACGCGACCTCCCGCCGCAACACTCTGGAGCACCTGCGCGGCCAGAAGCTCTACCAGGCCACCGCTGGTGGGCCGGGCCAAGGCGCGGGCCGCACCGGGGCTGATGGCGAAGACCTCGTGATCGAGCTTCCTGTGGGCACCGTCGTCTTCGACGCCGAGACGGGCCAGATGCTCGCCGACCTCGCTGAAGACGAGCGCCGCGTGATCCTCTGCCACGGCGGCCAAGGCGGTCGCGGCAACACCCGGTTCAAGACCTCGACCAACCGCGCGCCCACCCGCTACGACCCGGGCGGCCCCGCCCAGGCCCGCGACGTGCGGCTTGAGCTGCGCCTGCTCGCCGATGTGGGCCTGCTCGGCTTCCCCAACGCTGGGAAGTCCACGCTCATCTCGGCGGTCTCGAACGCCCGGCCCCGGGTGGCGGACTACCCGTTCACGACGCTCGTGCCCAACCTGGGCGTGGTGAGCTTCGGCTGGGAGGGCAGCTTCGTCATCGCCGACATCCCCGGGCTCATCGAGGGCGCGAGCGAAGGCCAAGGCCTCGGCCTGCGCTTCTTGCGCCACGTCGAGCGCTGCACCTTCTTCTTGCACCTCGTCTCCTGTATGGACTACGGCGAGGACGTGCCCGACCCGGTGAGGCGCTACGAGATCATCAACAACGAGCTCCGCGTCTTCTCGCCCGAGCTCGCCCAGCGCCCGCAGATCGTGGTCTTGACCAAGGTCGATACCCTGGATGAAGAGGCGATCGAGGCCCTGCGCGTCCGCTTCAAGGAGGAGGCCGGCGTCGAGGTGCGGGCGATCTCCGCGCCTCTGCACCAAGGCACCACCGAGCTGATGCAGGAGTGCTGGCGCCGACTCACCGAGCTTCGCGCTACACTCGCCGAGGTGGATTCTCCCCTGCGGTGAGGGCGACCGATGCGGCGCGCGCTCTTCTGGCCGATGACGGCGTTTTGGTGTTTGGCCTGCGGGCCCTCGGCGGCCGATGAGCTGGCGGCGGCCTCGACCCGGGTCACCTTAGAGAGCGCCGCGCGCCTCGGGCCGCATCGCCTGGAGGCCACGATCGTCAACGTCGAGGGCAGCCGGGAGACCCGGGAGACCTTGGAGCTCCTCTGGGGCGACTGGGACAACTTCCAGGCGCGCCGCCTGCGCGACGGGCGCCCGCGCGCGGAGGTGCGGGTGATCCAGCGGGTCGCCTACGCCCGGGCGGGGCAAGGCCGCTTCACCCGCCATGAAGACGCCGAGCTCTACCGCACCGAGCTGGGCTACTCGTGGAACGTCTGGGATCAGTCCCTCGCGCCCTTCGACGGGCGGATCGTCTGGGAGGTCGAGGATGACGACGCTGTGGTCGAGGGCCGCCCGGCGACGCGCTACAGCCTGAGCCTCGCCGAGCCCGCGGAAGGGGAGGAGGCGCGGCCTCGGGCGGACGTGCCCTTGAGCCTCGCGGGGGAGGTGGTGCTCGATGAGGCCACGGCGGCGCGGCTGGTCGTCGATGTAGAGGGGCGCTACTTGGCCGGCGGCGAGGACGAGCGTGGGGTGAAGCTCAAGCTCATCCGCAGCGGCTTTGGCGAGCCCCCGGTGATCGAGACCCCCGCCGACGCGCGTGGTGACCGGGCTCGTTGATCATCCCGCGTGAGCGCGCGCGCGAGATCGGGTTATTGGGGAGCGGGCGTCTTTGCGGCGCCTCTCTGTCCCTTCACGCCCCTTGGAGGCGGCCATCACGTCCGAAGAGATCGTGCGCGCGCTCAGCACGCTCAGCCTTGAGAAGAAGGCCGAGAACGTCGTCATCCTCGATGTCGAGCGCCTTGTCAACTACTGCGACTACTTCGTCATCTGCAGCGGCACCAACAGCCGCCAGGTCCGCGCCATCGCCCAGCACTGCATGGACATGGCCGCGAGCGACCTCGGCGTCAAGGCCCGCTCGGTGGAGGGGTTAAGCTCCGCCCGCTGGATCCTCGTCGATTTTGGTGACGTGATCATGCACGTCTTTGATCGTGAGCTCCGCGACCACTACGACCTCGACGGCCTCTGGGGTGACGCCCGTCGCACCCGCGTCGAGGCGCCGCCGCCCGCCGAGATCCCCGCGTAAATCGACAAAGTTTATGCGGATGCGCGTAGGCAGAGGCCGCTTGTCGTGAGTTAATGGCGAGGTGTTCCTTCGGAGCCCGCCATGCTGCCGATCCTGAGCGCCCTCGCCGATCTTGTGCTCCCTGCGCGCTGCGCGGCCTGTGAGGGCCCCCGACGTGCGGAGGAGCCCGCGCCGTGGTGCGCCGCCTGCGCCGCTGGGCTGCCCAAGGGCCTGTTCCCGCTCGCCAACCCGCCCGATCCTCTGCGTGGGGCGTGGGTGTTCGCGAGCTACGGCGGCCCCGTCGGCGCGGCGATCCGCCGGGGCAAGTACGGCCAAGACGAGTCGGCGCTCCAGGGCCTCGCGCTGGTGATGGCCGAGGCCAGCCGGGGTCGTCTGCCGCGCCTCGACGTGGTGGTGCCCGTGCCCCAGCGCCTCTCGGCGAGCCTCAAGCGCGGGTTTATGCCCACGGCGATCCTCGCGGGCGCTGTCGCCGAGGCCCTGGGGGTGCCGCTCCGCCACGCCTTGCGCCGCCAGGGGGGCCAAGCCCAGGCCGGCTTAGACGCTGAAGCCCGCCGCGAGAACCTCGCCGCCGCCTTTGACGCCCGGGGGCCCTTGGTTCAGGGCCGGGTGCTGCTCATCGACGACGTGATCACGACGGGCAGCACGGCGGCGTCCTGCGCCCGAGAGCTGCTGTGCGCCGGGGCGAAGGAGGTCCACCTGCTCGCGGCGGCCTCAGCGCGGT
>JBEAVX010000399.1:0-3149 GCA_041160755.1 Pseudomonadota bacterium | reverse complement strand
CGGCGGGGGCTTCTGGGGTTTGGGCATGAGGCCCCAGGCGAGCAGGATGACGCCGACGCCGAGCAGGGTCGGGCCGACGGGCACCCCCGCCCGGGTCTCTAGCTCCACGGCGAACATCGCGGGCGGGCTGCGGCGGTCGATCTGTGTGAGATAGAGCTGGGCCCCGCCGAGCAGGGCGAGGGTGACGCCCCAGGAGATCGCCTTCATGGGATGGCCTTCATGGTGTGTCTCCGGGGGGCTGGGGATCCGCCTCGGCGGGTAGCTCGACCTTGAGGTGGCGGCGCTCGTTCAAGATGCCGCGCAGGGTGTCTCCGGCGGGGGTGCCTCGGCCGAGCTCACGCACCCGGCGCACCAGCTCGGTCTGTGTGGGGTCACGAAGCACCTCCTCCTTGATGGCGGCGGTGAGCAGCTCGACGGCGGCGAGGCGCTCGGCGCCCTGGACAGACGCCCGGCGCCAGGCGACGATGACGCCCAACAGGCCCAGCGCGAGCACCGCCGCCAAGGCGCCCATCGCCCGGGCGAAGGCGTCGGCCTCCTCTTGAAAGGCGCTGAACCAGGTCGCGCGGTCCTCCCGAATGGCCTGCCCCAGCTCACCGCGCATCGCCGTGGCGACCTCCTCCAGCATGGCCCGGGTCGAGGCGCGGGTGAGGTCCACGAGGGCCGGGTTGAGCTGCTCGGCCATGGTCACCCGGGCGGCCGGGGCCAACGAGTCGGTGAGCGCGCGGGCGAGCGCCGGGGCGAGCTGGGTCTCTAGCACCACCGCCGCCGCCGGGCCGAGGTCGTCGGTGAGGCCCGAGGCGGCCTGGGCGCGCAGCCGTGGGCCCAAGGTGTCGACGGTGGCGCGCTCGATGGTCAACAAGAAGCCGAGGAGGTCTTGGCGGCTGGGATCGTCGGTGAGCGCCTGGACGCCGTCGCGGATCGCGGCGATCCACTCGGCACGAATCGCCGGGCCGAGCTCGGTCTTGAGCGCCGCCGCGAAGGTCGGGGCCAAGGCGTCCACCAAGGCGGCGGCGCGCTCGTTGAACAGCGCCGCCCGCTCGGGGTCGGTGAGCGAAGACGTGGCGCCCAAGGCGACGGCCTCGGCGAGCCGCTGGATCGCCGCGCTCACCTCGGGGCGGCTGAGCTGGGCGGCGAGGAGCGCGCCCTCGTCGTTGAGCCCCACGAGGGCGCCCTCGGCGGCCGCCTGGGCGTGGCCCCGCGTCCACGAGACGCAGCCGGAGGCGGCGAGGGCGGTGAAGACGAGGAGGGGGAGCAGGACGCGGCGCATCCCCAGAGACTACCTCATTTTGGCCCTTCAAGCCGAGGGCTTGGGCGCGGCGGGCGTGGACGCTCGGCGGGGCGTCGCGGGGGCGATGCGGTCGCCCACCGCGCTCGCCGCGTCGTGGCCTACTGCGCGGCGGTCTGGGCGTTGCCGTTGGCGCCAGCGGCCGGGGCGGCGGCGGCCACCGGGGCGGCGCGGTTAAACAGCGAGACGTAGTTCCAGGCGCCGGACATCTGGGTGTCGGTGATCGTGTCGGATTCGCCCCGAGACTCGTTCGCCGCCGGATCTTGGGCCCGGCGCACGCGCCAGTCGTCATCGACGCCGTCGGCGTCTGTGTCGTTCGCGCCGACGCGGTTGCGGTAGGCCGAGGCGCCGCGGGTGCTGCCGACATCGGCGTAGGCGTCGCCGGTCTGATCGCGGCGGTAGGTGGCGCGCATCCCACCATACGGGTCGTCAATCACGATGCCGTCGCCGGTGACCTGCTGCACGGTGACGATGTGGGTGCCGGTCTGGCCACGGCCTTTGTGGAACAGGCTGAGCATCACGCCCCCGCCCGCCTCTAAGGTCGTCTTCATGCGCTCTTTGACGACGGGCCAGGTGTTCGCCCCGCCGCGCTGCAGCGTCTCTTGGGTGGGGCGCTCGGCGGCGGTGGGCTCCACGCGGTTGAGGATCGTCCCGGCGTTTCCGGTGATCGAGGTGCGGGAGATGCCGAGCTGGCTCATCAAGAACGCGACGAGATCCTCCATCTGGGCGTCGGCCTGGAAGGTCTCGGCCATGTTGGCGCGCTGGGCGTTCGTCGTGGTGCCGCCGCGCAGGCGCTGGTAACCCGAGCCCGCGGCGTTCTCGTTGTCCAAGAAGGTGCGCACCCGCCGCTCCCACTCGCCCTCGGGGAGTTGAATCTGGGAGAGGTCCTCACGCGCGGGGTCGCGGCGCTGGCTGCGGAGCCAGGCCTTCTTGAGCTCGGTCTCGACGGCGGCGACCACGTCGGCGCGGCTGTAGCCGAGGCGCTCCAGCACCATCGCGAAGGAGGTGACGTTGCAGGTGGCTTCAGGGGACGTGAGGTTGTCGGACTGGGTGCGGTACTGGGGCACGCCGAGGCGGGAGTTCCAGTCGTCGGCGCTGTGCGCGCTGCCCTCGACCTGGGTGCCCGTGCCGGCCGTGGCGTCGGCGATGCCGACCTCCAAGGTGCGGATGAGCGCGCGCACCGCCGGGATCAGCTCCGGGGGGACGAAGCCGCGCACCTCGGAGGCCGTGCCCGTGCCTTCGCTCGTCGGCGCCGTGGCCAAGGTGGCGAGGTCGGGCACGGTGCCCGCGGCGAGCTGGGAGGACACGGTCTCGACCTGCATCAGCAGGCCCTCGACCCGGCGGGCCTTCGTGTCGCCGGTCAGCTCGGCGATCTCCGTGGTGCGGGTCTGCAAGAAGGTGCGGTACCCGGCGATGAACTGCTGCCGGGGCGTCTGCTGGGCCTGTCCCCCCGCCGCCGGAGCCGCGCCGTTCTCGCCGCGAAGCTGGGCCTGGGCCTGGGCGTTCGACTGCCCACCCTGCTGCGGCGCCTGGGCGTCTACGCGGGTGTCGGTCTGCTGAGTGGGGGTGGCCTGGCGCTGGGCTCTGCCGGACATCGGAGCGCTCCGAGACGAGTTCTTCGTGAAGGGGGGTGCTCACTACGCTACCGCAAGCGCTGAGAACGTCAAGCGCTAAGTTTGGCGGGAGGCGTCGCCCCGCCGCGCGCCCTCGCCGACTTCAATAATTCCACAAACGATCGTCGGACGGGGCGCGAAGGCGGACGGATCAGCGCCTCCGCGATCTCCACAGCGGGCCTCTTGCTCCCGCGCGCTCCTCAGGACAGGATAGAATTGTGCCCCCCGCCGCCACCACGCTCCCGCTCAGC
>JBEAVX010000565.1:0-6541 GCA_041160755.1 Pseudomonadota bacterium | reverse complement strand
GGCTGCTGCTGCATCCCGCCGCCCCAGCGCGGCCCGAACGATCGTGGTCCGCACGATCGTGGCCCGAACCATCGGGGTCAAGCCGGCCCCGGCCACCGGGTGCCGACCCCCGGCGCCCAGGCCCAAGGCGACAACCGCGGCCCTCGCCCCGACCAGCGCGGCGGGATGCAGCAGCAGCCTGGCAACTTCGGCGGCCCGCCTGGCCCCGGCCAGCCTGGGAGC
This sequence comes from Pseudomonadota bacterium, assembly GCA_041160755.1. Taxonomy (GTDB): domain Bacteria; phylum Myxococcota_A; class UBA796; order UBA796; family CAJQPC01; genus JADKFE01. The sequence goes on along the minus strand of JBEAVX010000565.1, from coordinate 6,319 downwards.
ACGGAGGAGGAGAGCCGCCGCAACCGCAAGCGCGGTCGTGTTGAGGCCCTCGATGGCATGGACGCCAAGCTCCAGCGCAAGCGTCCCAAGAAGGGCGCGGTCAACAACCGCCTGATGAGCCCCAAGCCCAAGGCTCAGAAGCGCAAGATCCAGATCGACAACACCGTCTCCGTTCGCCAGCTCTCCCACGAGCTCGGCGTGCGCGCCCCCGAGGTGATCAAGGTCCTCTTGGGGATGGGTGTGCAGGCGACGGTCAACGAGCAGCTCGACCTCGACACGGCCACCTTGGTCGCGCAGGAGTTTGAGTACGAGATCGTCAACGTCGGCTTCAACGAGGCCGAGGTGCTGGAGGACGTGCAGCAGGCCGACGTCAACGCGGTCAAGCGCCCGCCGGTCGTCACGGTCATGGGCCACGTCGACCACGGCAAGACGACGCTGCTCGACGCCATCCGCAAGACGAAGGTCGCCTCCGGCGAGGCCGGCGGCATCACCCAGCACATCGGCGCTTACCAGGTCAAGCGCGGTCAGGAGTGGGTGACGTTCATCGACACCCCCGGCCACACCGCCTTCACCGAGATGCGCGCCCGCGGCGCCCAGGCCACGGACATCGTCATCCTCGTCGTCGCCGCCGATGACGGCGTGATGCCCCAGACGGTGGAGTCCATCAACCACGCCAAGGCCGCCAAGGTCCCGATCGTGGTCGCCGTGAACAAGTGCGACAAGCCCGGCGTGAAGCCGGAGAACATCCGCACCAAGCTCATGGAGTACGGCCTCGTCCCCGAGGAGTACGGCGGTGAGACCTTGATGGTGAACGTCTCCGCGCTCAAGAGCTCGGGCATCGACGAGCTCCTCGACGCGGTCTTGCTCGTCGCCGAGATGGAAGACATCAAGGGCGACCCCGACCGCAACGCTGAAGGCATCGTGCTGGAGTCCAAGCTGGAGACCGGGCGCGGCGCCGTGGCCACCTTGCTCGTCAAGACCGGCACGCTCAAGCAGGGCGATCCCCTCGTCCTGGGCAGCACCTTCGGCAAGATCCGCGCCATGACCGACTTTGTCGGCAAGCGCCTCAAGACGGCCGGGCCGTCCACCCCCGTCGAGATCATCGGCCTGGAGACGCCGCCGCTTCCGGGCGACACCTTCATCGTCGTCGCGACGGAGAAGGACGCCCGCACCTTGGCCGATCACCGCGCCGAGTCCGCCCGCCGCGCGAGCGAGCCCGGCCAGCGCGCGAAGGTCACCCTTCAGGATCTCTTCACGTCCCAGGCCGAGTCCGAGATCAAGAAGCTCAACCTCGTCATCAAGGGCGACGTGCAGGGCTCGATGGAGGCCCTCAAGGGCGCGGTCAGCGGCGTGAAGGTCGCGGGCACCGAGGTCAACATCTTGCACATCGGCGTCGGCGCGGTCAGCGAGTCCGACGTCACCTTGGCGGGCACCTACGGCGCCATCGTCATCGGCTTCAACGTGCGCCCCGACGCCAAGGCCCGGCGCGCCGCTGAAGAGAAGGGCGTCGAGGTTCGCTCCTACCGCGTCATCTACGATGTCCTCGACGACATCAAGAAGGCGCTGGGCGGTATGCTCGCCCCGATCAAAGAGGAGAAGGTGCAGGGCCACGTCGCGATCCGCGAGGTGTTCAGCATCCCCAAGGTCGGCAACGTCGCGGGCTGTTTTGTCCTCGACGGCAAGATCGCCCGGTCCCACTCCGTGCGCCTCACCCGCGACAGCGTGGTCATCTGGGAGGGCCGCCTCGCCTCGCTCCGCCGCTTCAAGGACGACGTCCGCGAGGTGGAGAAGGGCTACGAGTGTGGTCTCGCCTTGGACGGCTTCACCGACATCAAGCAGGGCGATGAGCTCGAGTCCTACACCGTGGAGATGGTCTCTCCTGTCTAAACGGGGTCACCCATGACACAGGAGCAGATGCACGTCGCCACGGCGCGGTTTGTGCTGCGGGTGCCTTGGGCCCGCAGCCTCAAGGACAAGCGGCAGGTCGTGCGCAGCCTGCGCGACCGCCTCGCGGCGCGGTTCAACGCCGCCGTGGCCGAGGTCGAAGACATGGACAACCTCCAGCGCGCGGTGCTGGGGGTGGCCTTCGTCGGCAACGACGCCGGGATCCTGCGGGCGGAGCTCGACAAGGTCACCCAGCTCGTCGTCTCTCACTCTGAGGCCGAGCTCGTCGATCGAGAGGTCCGTGTGGAGCCCTTCGCCAGCCGGTTCATGGACCTCGGGCGCGCCACGACCGAGGGCTGAGGCCTGGGCCACGATCGGGCGCAGCGCCGCACGATCATTTGCACTTGACATGCCAACACTGGGCCTCGGATCAGGTTATAGTGCGCGGCATGTACGCTCCTCCTCGCGTTCGTGGCGAAGACTCCATCTGGCTCTCCCGCGCCCAGCTCACGGCGTTGGGGATCATGAGCATCTCAACGGCCATCTTGGCGTTCTTCATCGGCCTGGAGCTTGGGCAGCGGAAGGTGCCCGAGCCCGTCGTGATCACCCAAGACATCGGGCTGATCCCCGCTGAGGTCGAGAGCGACGCCTTGGTCGAGCTGCTCGCGAAGGTGGAGCAGGCCGCCGCGAAGACGGCCCCGACGACCGAGGCCGCCGTGCTCAGCTTCCCGACGGCGCTCACCGAGACCGAGGTCAGCGTGCTCTTGCCCGCGCCCCCGGCGCCGGGTGAGGGTGAGGAGCTCCTCGTGGCCCCCGGAGAGGCGGCCAGCGCGCCGCCGAGCGCGGAGATCGGGAGCGCGCCGAGCTCGGGGTACGCCCTTCAGATCGCCACCGTCGAGAGCGCGGAGGAGGCGAAGGCCAAGGTCGAGGCCGCGACCGCCGCCGGGCTCAAGGCCTTCTCCGTGGCCGCCTTAGACGCTGGCGTCACCCGCTGGCATGTGCGGGTTGGCCCCTACGCGGATGAGAAGGAGGCCAACAAGGCCAAGGCCGGGGTGTTGATCACGCTCGGGCTGGCGGAGGCCACCCTCACGCGGGTACGCTAGGCCGAAACCGCTTGGGAGTCGCCGTGCGCCGTGTGGAGAAGCCTTGGGGCCATGAGGAGATCTGGGCCGAGACCCCGGATTATCTGGGGAAGGTGCTCGTGATCCTCGCCGGGCGCCGCCTGTCGCTCCAGCACCACGAGCGCAAAGAGGAGACGATCCGCGTCACCCAAGGCGAGATGTTGCTCGACCTAGAGGACGACGCGGGGGTCTTGGTGGCCCACCACCTGCGCCCCGGCGACGTGCGCCACATCCCGCCGCGCCGACGGCACCGCATGACCGGGATCACCGACTGCGAGGTCTATGAGGTCTCCACCGCCCACCCCGACGACGTGGTGCGTCACTCGGACGACTACGGGCGCGTCCCGGGTTGACATGGCGCTCGCCTTCACGCAGACTTCTCTCTGACGCGCTGTAGAAGACCAGGAGAGTCCATGCTGCGTACGCTGTTGGGGTCGGCCCTCGCCGCCGCCCTGCTGATGAGCGCGAGCCCCGCGCTGGCCCAAGACGGTGGGGTCATGATCGCCACGAACGCCGTCGCGCTGAGCGACGGGACGCCGGATCGTTACGTCATCCAGACCGGCGACACCCTGTGGGACATCTCGTCGCGGTTCATGGGCGACGCGGGCTACTGGCCGAGGCTGTGGTCGTTCAACGACTACATCACGAACCCGCACTGGATCTACCCCGGCAACGTCATCGTCTTCCGGCCGGGCACGCTCTTGGACCCTCCGGGCTTAGAGCTCGATGGTGGCGCCCAGGACGGCTACATCGTCGATGCCGCCGACTTTGAGCTCTCCGAGCCCGAGTGTGGCCCCGACATCAACTTCACCGGCAGCTACCCCGCGGCCACCTACACCACGGCCTCGATGTTGGCCGATGAGCTGGAGCTCTGGGGTGAGGTGAAGTACGCGAAGACCGGCGCGACCCACCTCGGCGAGGGTGACCTGGTCTATCTGCGCATGGACGACCCAGACCTGGTGGCCTGCGGCGACGTGATCGCCGTGTACCGCGAGGGCCGGAAGGTGCGTCACCCCGACGCCAAGGATCTGCGCTACGGCAGGCTCTACCACGTCGTCGCCGAGCTTCGGGTGGTCCACACCACCGATGAGATGGTCTCGGCGGTGGTGCGCAAGAGCTTCCGGGAGATGCGCCGCGGCGATCAGGTCGGCCCGGCGTACCCCGTCACCGCCAAGCTCCCCGTGACCGCGCCCAAGGGTGACCTCGACGGCGTGATCATCGCCCGCAGCGGCCTCGATCAGTACGAGCTCGCGGCCACCGGGGAGACGGTCTTCCTCGACCGGGGGCGCGCGGACGGCCTACGCGTCGGCAACAGCTTCTTCATCATCCACCACCGCGACGAGAACCTCGGCGTCGATCACGAGGATCCGGCCATCCCTGATCAGGTCGTCGGCCGTGTGGTCGTCACCCGGGTCGAGGAGGATCACGCCGCGGCCATCGTCGTGGACGCGAGCCGCCCCATCGCCGTCGGTGACGAGGTGTCGATGACCGTGGAGTGAGGCGGGCCTGGTGAGCGCGCCGCCACGCGGAGGCGCTCACAAAACTGGCCGCTCCCTGGCGTTTGACCCTGGCGAGCCCGCGTACTCGCGGATAAGTCTCGCCGCGCTGGTCGCCCCTCCCGGTCTCCGGGAGTCAGCCGTGAGTTATGTCATCCCTGGTCGCTGGGCCGCGTTGGCCCGGTCGACGGACGCCGTTGATCCACGCGTGCTGCTGGACAACATCGGCGGTGAGGCGGGCCTGCTGAGCGCGGGCAGCGCGGAGCTGGTGGCCGCTGGGTTTCGCCCCAAGCTCGTCGAGCGGATGCTCAGCGCCCGCGACGAGGTCAGCCCCGATCCCTTCTACACCTTGGGCTCGCCGTCGTACCCCGAGTCTCTGCTCGGCTTGGCCCAGCCTCCGGCGCTCATCTGTGTGCGGGGCGCGGCGGTGGGGACGCGCCCAGGGCTCGCCGTGGTCGGGGCGCGGGCGTGTACGCCGTATGGGCGGCTCGTGGCCCGTCGGCTCGGCTCACAAGCGGCGAACCTCGGCGTGGCCTTGGTCTCCGGCGCCGCCCGGGGCATTGACGAGAGCGCGCACCGTGGGGCCCTGGAGTCGGCCGGGGTGACGATCGCCGTCTTGGGCCAGGGGCTCTGCGCCCGCGCGTCGGGGCCCGAGGCGCGGCGGCTGCACGAGGACATCCTCAACGGCGGCGGGAGCCTCGTGAGCGAGCTGCCGCCCCGGGATCCCCCCTCCAAGTTCACCTTCCCGCGCCGAAACCGGCTCATCGCCGCCTTGGCCCGGTCGACGGTCGTGGTCGAGGCGTCTCTGCAGTCCGGCGCGCTGCACACCGCGAAGGCCGCGCGGGATCTCAGCCGTGAGGTCTGGGCGGTCCCTGGGCGCATCGACGCCCCGGCCTCGGCGGGATGTCTGCTGCTCATCTCCGAGGGCTGCCTGTGTGTGCGAGAGCTGGTCGAGGTCACCGCCGGCTGGCGTCGGGTGGGGGAAGACGCCGCCTCACGGCTGCTCATGGCCCTGGACGCGCCCCGGGGGCTCGGCGAGATCGCCGCCCGTTTGGAGACCCCGCTGCGTGAGGTAATTGGCCTGCTGACAAAGCTGGAGTTGACGGGCGCGGTGGTGCGGTTACCCGATCAGCGCTATGCACTCTCGTAAATCCAGTCCTTCCCGGCGTCGCTCCGTCTCGCCCAGCCAACACGTCGAGCTGACCCCGGAGGCCCTGGGCTTCTTGGAGCTGCTTCAAGACCTGGGCCACCTGGACGACGTCCTCTTTGAGCAGGTCTTGGAGAGCATCTCCAAGGCGCTCGTGCCCCCGGGCGCCACCCACGTCGTGGTGAGCCTCGACGACGTGCGTCGCCTCGTCGCCTCGATGCTCATGGAGCAGGAGGCGAAGCTCGAAGACCCGCAGCGCAAGCTCCTGGAGCGGGAGTGGGCGCTGTTGTTCTCTTGAGCGGCGGCCAGCGGGACCAGGAACGGCCTCGCGGCGCGCGCTTGGCGGCCTAGGGCGCTCGGCGTGCTCCCGGAGTCGTAGGCATGGCCCGTGGACGACGCGCCAGGGCTCACCTCCACACGCGCTGCCGTGCGTTGAGGTGAGCCCTTGGCGGATCAGGCCTCGGCGGGGGCCTTGGGGCTGGCCTTACGCGTCACGGTCTTCGGCTTGGCGGGCGCGACCGGCGCCTCGGCGACGACCACGGCGGCCTCGGGGGTGGCCTTCTTGGCGGCGGCCTTCTTTGGAGCCTTCTTGGCGGTGGCCTTCTTGGCGGTGGCCTTCTTGGCGGTGGCCTTCTTCGCGGGCTTGGGCGCCTCAGGGCTCGCGTCGGCGG
>JBEAVX010000384.1:0-2758 GCA_041160755.1 Pseudomonadota bacterium | reverse complement strand
CCAGACCGCGGAGACCGAGGCCCAGCAGCGCGCAGCCGACGCGACGAAGGCGCACGACGATCACATCAACAGCGAGGACTATCGCAGCCGCGAGCAAGCCCACCGACAGGAGCACGCCCGCCAGCAGCAGCAGCGCCAGCACGACATCGACCGTCTCACCACTGAAGCCGCTGATCTGGAGCGTCGGGCGGTCCACGCCGAGCAGGCCGCGCCCCTGCGCCAGACCGCGCAGCAGCAGCGGGTCCAGGCCGACGAGGCCAAGCAGCGGGCCCAGCGCGCGCTGACCGACATGAAGGCGTTCGAGAACACCCAGATCAAGCTGACGTCGGCCGATGGCGGCGCCGATGGGGTCATCCATCGTCGGCTCATCTCCGTAGACGGCGACACCGTCACGGTGACAAACGGTCGTGGCCAGACCATGACCCTGCCGATCACCGCCATCAAGTACCCCAAGAGCCTCCGCGATCTGGCCGCTCGGGTGCGCACAGAGAACGCCGAGGCCCAACGCCTCACCACCGAGGCCGAAGCGGCGACGACCCGCGCGGACGGCCTCGCGCCAGAGGGCACCGATCCGCAGGCGCTCCGCACTCAGGCTGCCACCTTGCGGGACCAGCGGCTCTCGACCCAACAAGCGCGAGACCAAAACCTCAACCCTGGCGAGCTGCCCGACTCCCAGCGCGATCAGCTCCGCACCGCGCGCAACCAGGCCACGGGGGCACACTCCACGGCCAGCGGTCAGACCCAGTCCCTTCAGACCCGCGTCAACACCCTTCAAGGTGACAACACCCGGCTCAACAGCGAGCTGACCCAAGCCCAGCGCAGCCTGCAGGAGCAAGAGGCCCTCGACCGACGGATGCCGGGCATGGTGGACAACGCCGCGCTCAACCGCAGCAGCTCAGGAAACGCGACGGGCGGCGTCGGCTCTTCGTACAAGGGCGTCGGAGAGTCCATCTTGCGTGGGCTCGGCCTCATGGACACCCTGTTCGGCCTGTTCGGCGAGGCGAACCGGAACAGCGCGTACCTGCGCAGCAAGACCCACGACGAGAAGGGCAACCCGAACGATCAGCGGACGCTCGGCCTCGCCGCCGAGATGGGCGCCAACAGCCTCTATACCGGCCCTCGGGCGATGACCGATCAGCGCGAGACCGGGGATCAGCTCCTCGCGTTCGGCCAGCAGCAGGCCGAGCGTGAGCGCGGTCGTGCGGCGACAATTCAGGCGCTCCTGTCCTGTACCCCGCCCGTCGAGAACATCGAGGCGATGACCAAAAAACGCTCCGACGCGATGGCTGCGTACAACAACTACTCCACGGCCTGGGCCGAGGCCCGCGCCGCGTATGAGGCGGAGCTCGTCGTCACCCAGCTCTCCGCCCAGACCTTGAGCATGGCGCAGCAAGGCCAGCCCCTCGTTCAGTCCAGCCAGGCGATGAGCGCGCCGCTCAACCAGTCCGTCGCCGACGAGCAGAGCCGCCAGGGTGTGCTCTCCGGGCTCACGAACCAGACCATGCAGCAGCCCGAGGGCGGCATCGCGGGCATCGTCACCGGGCTCATCGCCAAGCTCGCCGAGCACGCCGACCGCATGGACGAGCAGCCGAACCCGCCGTCTTCGGACTCCGGCGAGCAGATCCAGAGCGGGCCGACCCGGGCCAACGAAGAGAAGACCCAGCGCGCCGAGCAGGCGAACACGGCGTCTCAAGAGCAGCGGGCGTTCTTGGACCAGGCCATCGCCGCGCGTGCAACCCAAGAGCAGCATGTTACGACGAGCATCACGACCTTAGAGCAGAAGCACCAAGAGGAGCAGGCCATCCTCGCCGAGATCAAGAACCAGAAGGCCGCCGCCCTCGTCCGCCAAGAGCAGCACCGCGCCGTGGTGGAGGAGAACGCTTCAGGCTTCGTGAGCGAGTTCAACCAGATGGAGGCCTGGCGCGCGGACTACCAGGCCAAACGTGCGGCGGTCGAGACGATGCAATGACAGATCCCCGACGCGCCGCGCTCTCCGAGGCGGCCGCGCGCCTCCACCGCGACGAGCTTTTGCGCGCCGCGGAGCACAGCCCTCCGGCCCTCCAGGCGATGCTGCGAAAGGCGGCGGACGCCCTGGGCGCCGCGGATCCCGGCGCGGCCTTGGCGGGGCTCGTCAGCGAGTGGACCGGCGCGGGGATGCCGCGTGACCTGGGCCGTGGCGTCGCCGCCGCCCGGGGCGCGCTCCTCGCCCACCGCGTGCGTCTGGAGGGCCTGCGCAGCCAAGGCGCCCGCATCTCCCAGACCCGGGCCCAGCTCCTCGACGCCTTGCGCGGCGCGGTGGCCGAGGCCCAAGGCGACGACGTGCTCCTCGCCCGGATCGAGGAGGCCCTCGCGCTCACCGAGGGCCTGCCCACAGACGCCGAGCTCGGCGCGCTCCTCGATCAGATGGCGGGGGTGGTCACCCGCCTCGGCGAGTCCTTGGACGCCGCCAGCGCCGGGACGCCGCCGCCCGACCTCACGGCGATGGTCGAGGGCCTCGAACAACAGCTCGCCGAGCTGCTCACCCGCGCCGATCCCGCCCCGGCGGTCAACCTGCTCCAAGACCTCGCCGAGCTCGCCTATGAGCGCGGCGCCCCCTTCGCCGGGGCGGCCACCTTCGCCGCCGCCGAGGCCGTCACCGGGCTCCAAGGCAAGGCCCACCCCGACGCGCGCCGCCTCTGGCGCCGGTCGTTGGACCTCGCGCTCAAGGCCGGCGACGTCGAGCGCGCCTGGGCCGCAGGAAAACACGTCCAGGCCGAGG
>JBEAVX010000339.1:0-5338 GCA_041160755.1 Pseudomonadota bacterium | reverse complement strand
CGGGCCAGCGCTGGTAGGTCGTCTCTGAGGACGCGTTTGACGAGGCGAGGGTAGAGAAGGTGAGCTCGCCGTCGGGGAGGTTGTCGCGGAGCACCTCGACGCCGTTGAGGTAGACGGCGGCGCCGTCGTCTCGCATGAGGTCGACGTAGAGCTCCTGCAAGGACTTGAGCGCCCCGGCCTCGAACTCGACGCGGAAGTATGCCGCGGCGCGTTTGTTCGCGTCGTCGGAGCCGTAGTTGATCGTGGTGACGATGTGCTCGTCGCCGTACCCCAGCGGCGCGACCCCTTCGGACCACGCGCTGTCGTCAAACTCGGCGGTCGTCCAGCCGTCGTCCGGCGCGCGGTTTTTGTCCCAATACCGGAAGGTGCTGCCCCGGGCGAGGAGCTCCACCTCGACGGGCTCGGGCTCTTCAGGCTCCTCCACCGGGGTGTTGGTGCCGCCCGGGGTGCCGCGCCAGTCGAAGACGAGGCAGTCGTCCTCGGTGCAGCAGTCTGTGACGCGCGCGATGGCGTAGTCGTCCTCGACCACCCCCCAGCCCAAGACCGAGCCGCGCCCGTCGGGGGCGAACAGCGAGAGCGTGCCGCCGTCGCCGCTGAGCTTAAAGTCGAGGTGGGTGGGGCCGATGGGCGTGCGCTCGTCAGCCCACAACAACAGAAACTCCCCGGGGGCGACGCTCAGCCCGTCGAGGGGCTGGGGGCCGGAGTCGTCGTCCTCGATCGTCCAGCCGTCGAGCGGGATCAGCTCCAGGCCCGGGTTGTGCAGCTCGATCCAGTCGCCCGTGGCGCCGGTCTCGTCCGCGGCGGAGGTCTCGTTCTTGGGCATCCACTCGTTCACGCACAGCGGCAGCGGATCTTGGCGGTTGTCGGGCTCGGTGTCCTCGGTCGTGCCCGAGTCCGAGTCGACGCCCGAATCTGTGTTGAGTGTGATCGCGCTCTGTTTGCAGGCGAGCAGGCTGAAGGGCAGGAGGAGCACCCAGATCATTCAAGACCCCACTGGCCCTTCACGAGCCGTTTGGAGCGGTTGATTCGTTGCCGCGCGTCGACACGACAGGAGGCGAGGTAGCTGTTGTCGAACTCTTTGCGTGGGTCGCTCTCGGCGGCGGCCAAGGTGATCTCGGCCGTGGCGTCGTACCAGTCCAAGAGCGCGGGGATGTCGGTGGCATCGAGCACAGAGATCACGGCCTGTCGCTGGGCCTCTTTGCAGGTGGGGTCTTGCCAACACCAGTAGGTGAGGCGCCCGCCTGGGCTCGACCAAGAGAACCCCCACTCGTAGTCGATGAGGAAGCTGTTGTCTAGGTCCCAGGTCAGCATGGTCATGCGGCCGTCTTGGCCTGGGTCAAAGTACAGTCGATTGTTGTTGATGTTGAGCGCGTAGCCGTCGTTGTGGCCGACGAGCTGCTCTAAGGCGATGTGGCGATGGAAGCTCGGCCAGTCCACGACCTCGCCGATGGCCTCGTAAAATGTGGCGGTGCCCGCGTGCTCGTCCAAGGCGTCAACGACCGCCTGAACGTCGGCCCACTGTGCGTCTTCACCCTCCTCTAAGGCGTACAGCGGCACGTAGTCGTCGTACAGATCGAGCAGGGTGTAGCTCCAGTCGTCATAGAGCACATACTTGCCGTCGTAGAGGTTGCCGTCGGGCTCGGCGAAGTTTCGTTTGAGGAAGCGGTCGTCGGGGTACTCGACGATGATGTACAGACCATAATCGGCGCCGTTCACCGTGACGTGCGCGAACCCTGTGCGAGATCCCGGCGCCCCCGCGCCCCGATAGATTCGGTAGGCGGCGGGCTCCTTGAGGAACGAACAGTCCTGCACGCCGTTGTTCAGGGCGAGGGACTCCAAACCGAAGAACCGCTGGCCGGGAGAGAACTTGTTGAAGTCGATGCGGAACTTGGGCTTGCCGCTCAGGTCGCGGTACGAGCCGAGCTTGCCCGCGAGGCGTAAGCCCACGGGCTCCAGCTCCAGGCCGTCGATGACGAGCTCCGCCTTGACGTCCTCCCGCGGCTCGCGGCCCAAGGCGTTCGCGGCCCCGGCGGTCAGCGTGATCTCGACCTCTAAGATGCGCTCGTCACTAAAGATCCACGAGTCGTCGATGTCCTGATCCGCGATCTCCTCGGCGGTCACCCGCGGCGGCGAGGTGTCCACGACGGAGTCAGGAGGTTCGGGACGATCGTCCACGGGGAGCGAGCCGCTGGATGGCCCGCAGCCCATGGCGGCGAGGAGGAGCACGAGGGGAGGGCGCATGGCGTCAGGATACCGCGAAACTCGGGCGAGTTTTGTGGAGACCTTGTCGATTGTCGTGTGCCAGCCGCCTCACTCCACCTCCCAGGTGCTCTCCATGAACGCGCCCATACGCTCGACCCGGAAACGAACGTCGTCGTAGCAGCCGTCAAGATCGCCGCTGCCGAACTCCTTGCGAGGGTCGGACACGATGTCCTCACGAATGACCTCAAACGTGGCCTCAAACCAAGCGAGCAGCGCTGACACGTCGTGGGCCGCCAGCACCTCTACGGCCGCCGCGCGCTGGGCCTCCAGGCAGGTGGCGTCGGCCCAGCAGGCCGCGGCGAGGCGCCCCCGGGGGTAGCTCCACGACATGCCCCACTCCGGCGCGCGCAGGTAGCTGTAGTCGAGATCCCAGGTGATGAGCGTGAAGCGGCCGTCGGCGCCGGGATCAAAATAGACCCGGTAGTTGTTCTGATTCAGCGCGTAGCCGTCGTTGTGGCCGACGAGCTGCTCCAAGGCGAGGTGCCGGTGAACGGACGGCCAGTCTACGACCTCCCCCAAGGCCTCATAGAAGGTGGGCTGGCCCGCGTGGGCGTCTAAGGCGTCGGCGATGGTCTGCAGGTCCGCGTTGCCGACGTCTTGGCCCTCCTCAAGCTCATAATAACCCACGAGCTCGTCGTACAGGTCGAGCAGGGTGTAGTTGCCGGTGCTCCAGTCGTAGAGGTACTTGCCGTCGTAGAGGTTGCCGTCGGGCTCGGCGAAGTTCTGCTTGAGGTAACGGTCGTCGGGGGACTCGACGATGAGGTAGAGGCCGTAGTCGCTCCCGTTGATCGTGACGCGCGCCCAGCCCGTTCGGCTGCCCGGCGCGCCGTGCTCACGAAACACGCGGTAGGCCGTCGCCTCACGCATGTACGAGCAGTCGACGACCTGGTTGTTGAGCGCGAGGCCCTCCAGCCCGTAGAAGCGCTGGCCTTCGCTGAACCGGTTGAGGTCGATGCGCAGCTTGGGCTTGCCGCTGAGGTCGCGGAATGAGCCGATCTTGCCCGCCAGACGGAGGCCGACGGGGTCGAGGGCCTCGCCGTTGAACGTCATCTCCGCCTCGACGTCCTCGCGGGGCGCCTGCTGGAGCGCGCTCACCTCCGCGGCGGAGAGCGTCAGCTCGATCTCGTGAATCGTCTCATCGGAGAAGATCCAGGCGTCGCTGAGGTCTTGATCCCCGACGATCTCCGTGGTGACCGTCGGCGCGGGCAGGGCGGAGTCTTCGGGAGACGGCGTGTCGTCGCCTTTGCAGGCGGCGGTGAAGGGCAGGGAGACGAGCAGGAGCGCGGCGCGGCGTGTGGTCATAGCGGAGACGATAACCCAGAAGGGCAGGGGATCGTGGGGCGGCTCGGGTCAGGCGGCGACGGGCTCTCGGACGGTGATCTCGCCGCCGCCCAGGGCCTCGTTGAGCCCGGCCACCAGCGCCCCGGGCAAGAGGTCCGGCGGCGCGCTCACGGCGAACAGGGCCTTGTGGAGCTGCCCGGCGCGGTTGACGTCTTTGGACTCTTTCTGCTCGATCTCCAAGAGCTTCGGCTTGAGGCCGCACGACTGGAGGTGCGCCTCGGCGCGCTGCAGGAGCGCCGCGTCTCGGACGCGCAGCTCGACCTGGAGGGTGCGGTGGAGCGCGAGGCCGCCGGGGCCCGAGGCGCGGTCAAAGACGACGTTGATCACGATCACCAGGGCGGTCCCGCCCACGGCGAGCGGCGCGAGGCCCGAGCCCACGGCCATGCCGACGCCCAAGGCCAAGATGAGCCACGACGCCTCGGCGCTCGTGCCCAAGCCGTAGCGGTATCGAACGACGCTCGCCGCGCCGAGGAGCCCGAAGGCCCGGGACATCTCGCCATCGACGATTCGCAGCATGAGCGCGCCGGAGAGCGCGAGCAGGGCGGCGGCGCGGATGACCTGCACGTCCATCCCGTCCGGGCGGCGCAGGCGGGTGGGCATGAGCGCCCCGAGCATCGCCGCGAGGGGCAGCTCGACGAGGAGCGCTTGCCAGTCAATGGTCATCATGAGGTCCCTGCGGCCCCATCGGGCGCGCGTTCACGAGAGTTAGAGGCCGAGCACGAAGGAGACGCGGCCGACGACGCCGGGGGTGGTGGTGTCACCCTCGGAGAGATGTACCACCTGGGGGCCGATCTCGGCGGTGAACCGCGCGCCGGGCTCCAAGGCGTAGGCCACGGCGAGGTTGGCCCCGGCGGTCCAGGCCGAGGGCCCCAAGGCCGAGGCGCTCGTGCGCGCGTCGAGTCGCACCAAGGCCTCCCAGCCGTCCAAGAGCGGCGCGCTGTCGTTCACGTCACCCCGTGTGCCGCCCGGCGCGAGGCCCGCGAGCACGTAGCCCGCGGTGTGGAGCGCGTGGCCATCGGCGGTGCCCAGGGTGAGGCCCTCACGCAGGACCGCGCCTTCAGCGGCGAGGCGTAAGGGGCCGACGACGACGATCATGTCCAGGCCCCCCGCCGCGCCGGTGCCCGCCCAGGCTGAAGGCGCCAGGAGGGGATCGTCGGTGATCGGGGAGACGGTCTCGACGCCCGGGGCCGAGAGCGGCCGGTGGAGCGCGCCGCCGCGAAGGCCCACCCGGGCGGCGTCCGTGGACCAGATCACCATGCCCGTCACGTCGAAGGCGCCGTCGTCACGCCAATAGAGCGGGTCGAGCTCCGAGGGCTGCGCCAAGGCGACGGCGGCGCGGAGCGTGTCCTTCTTCACCCGCAGCTCGACGCCGTTGGTGCGGGCGGGCACCAGATCGGCCACGCCGCTGCGCTCCACCATCGGGAGGAACCGGGCGCTCGACTCCCGCTCCAGGCCCGTCGGCAGCCGCATCATGCCCGCGCGAATCCGCAGCCAGTCGTTGGGTTTGAGCTCGATGTGGGCGTCGCGCACCTTCACCTTGAGGTCATCGCCGGAGATCTGGAGCGAGGCGTTGAGCGACCTCGTGGGGCTCGCGTCGAGGGACAGGCGGGCGCGGCGCAGCTCATAGGAGGGGTTGAGCTCCCCGCCGCCCAAGGACGCGCTGAGCACGGGCTGGGCGATGACGTTCACCAGGAGCTCCGCCGGGGAGCCATCGGCGCGAAGCTCGATGCCCTCG
>JBEAVX010000265.1:0-5549 GCA_041160755.1 Pseudomonadota bacterium | reverse complement strand
CGCGAAAGTCGGGCATCATCAGCACATGGTCGGCGCCGAGCACGACGGCGAGCTGAACCCCGGGGAAGTCGTGGCCTTTGGCGACGATCTGGGTGCCGACGAGCAGGCGGGTCTTGCCCTCACCAAACTCGGCGAGGATCCGGTGGTGGGCGCCTCGGGCGGCGGTGGTGTCGGCGTCCATGCGCCCGATGGGCACCGAGGGGAAGAGGGTCTGGAGCGCCTCCTCCACGCGCTCTGTGCCCGTGCCCAGCACGTCCAAGGCCCCGCCGCAGGCTGGGCAGCCTTCAGGCATCGGCCGGTGAAAGCCGCAGTAGTGGCAGGTCAAGGTGCGCTGGCGCTGGTGCAGCACGAGGCTCACCCCGCAGCTCGGGCAGGCGAACTCACCGCCGCAGTCGCCACACTGCACGCAGGTCGCGTAGCCCCGGCGGTTGAACAAGGCGATGGCCTGGCCGCCGTCGTCAAAACAAGCCTGGAGCGCCTGCACCACCTCCGGCGCGACGAGGGGTCTGCGCCCATCGACCTTCTCGACCCTGCGCAAGTCCACCAGCTCGACGACGGGCACGGGCCGGGGCGTGGCGCGCTCGGGCAGCTCCAGGAGGCCGTAGCGGCCCTCGACGGCGTTCTGCCAGGTCTCAAACGAGGGCGTCGCCGTGCCCAAGACGACGGGGCAGCCCGCCCGCATCGCCCGCACCACGGCCATGTCCCGGCCGGAGTACGTCACGCCCTCGTCTTGTTTGTAGGAGTCGTCGTGCTCCTCATCGACGAGCACGAGGCCGAGGCGCTGAAAGGGCGCGAACAAGGCCGAGCGCGCGCCGACGGCGACCTGGGCCTCTCCGGCGCGGATCCGCCGCCACTCCCGCAGCCGCTGGCCGCCGCTGAGCCCGCTGTGCAGGACCGCCACGGAGTCGCCAAAACGGGCGCGAAATCGCCCGGTGAGGAGCGGCGTGAGCCCGATCTCCGGCACCAGCACGAGCACCTGCTGACCGCGGCGGAGCACCTCGGCGGCGGCGTGCAGGTACACCTCGGTCTTGCCCGAGCCGGTGACCCCCCGCAGCAGCCAGGCCCGCGCCGGGCCGAGGATCTGGGCGACGGCCTCGGCCTGGGCGGGGTTTAGAGTGGGCGGGGTGCGCTCGGCGGGCAGCTCACCCTCGACCACGGCGTCCCGGGCCTCCCGGAGCTCCTCTTCAGCGACGCCTCGGTCGATCAGGCGCCGGGCGGCGACCCGGGCGAGGGGCCCCAGCTCCGTCGTCAGCTCGGCGAGGTCGACGCCGTCGGGGTGGGCGGCGAGGTACGACAAGACCGCGCCCTGACGCGCCCCCGGCGATCGACCACCGAGGGCCGCCCGCTGATCGTCGCCGTGAAGGCGCAGTCGGATGAACCGCTTGACGTGTCCAGGGCCGCCGACGGCCTCTTGTTCACGAACGACGAGCTCCCGGCTCAGCAGGCGGTCCAGCGCGCGCTCGGCGTCTTCAGGCGCCACCAGATCCGTGACCGAGCGCACCACGCCCCGGCGGCTGAGCCCGGGGCGGCGCACGACCTCACGCAGCACCTCGACCTCGTCCCCGGCGATGGCGTTGGCGGCCAGGGCCTCGACACCGTCCTCGGACGCCCGGTGGGTGGTGCGGGTGCCGCCTTTGATCTCTTTGGGCAGAGCCCCGGAGATCACCTCACCCAAGGGCGAGTGGTAGTAGCTCGACATCCAACGAAACAGCGCGAGCTGGGCCTCGTCGAAGACCGGGATGGGGTCGATCAGGCGCTCGATGGGCCGCAGCTTCTCGGGCTTGACGCCGGGGTCAAGCTCGTCGAGCCCATGAAAGCCGAGGACATACGCCGTCAACGAGCGCCCGCCGAAGGGCGCCGAGACCGCGTGGCCCAAGGCCAGCACCCCTTGGAGGGCCGGCGGCACGAGGTAGGAGTAGGTCTGCCGCAGCGGCGCGTCGACGGCGAGGCGGGCGAGCGCCTGCCCGGAGTGTGTGGTCACCGACCCTCAAACTCCTGGAGGAGCGCCCGGACCCCGTCGGCCAGCTCGGGGCGCTTCAACGCATAGTGCAGGTTCGCCCGGAGTAATCCCAACACATTGCCCGTGTCGAAACGCTCGCCCTCAAACTCCAGGCCCCAGGCCTGGCCTTGGGAGGCGAGCACGGCCAAGGCGTCGGTGAGCTGAATCTCGCCGCCACGACCGGGCTTGGTCTGGGCGAGGATGCCCATGATGCGCCCGGGGAGCACGTAGCGCCCGACGATGGAGAGGTTGGACGGGGCCTCGGCGGGGGGCGGCTTCTCGACCATCACCGAGATGTGGGTGAGGCGCTCGCCCACACGCTCGCCGCCGATGACGCCGTAGCGGTTCGTCTGATCCGGGGGCACGGGCATGAGCGCCACGACGCAGCCGCCGCGCTCGGCGTGGACGTCGAGGAGCTGGCCGATGGCGGGCTGTTTGGCGTCGATCACGTCGTCGCCCAAGAGCACGGCGAAGTCATCGTCGCCCACGGCGGCGGCGGCGGTGCGCACGGCGTGGCCCAAGCCCAGCGCCTCCTCTTGGCGCATCGTCATCACCGTGGCCAGCTCACCCACCCGGCGCACCTCGCGGGCGAGATCGAGCTTGCCCGTGGCCTCCAAGTGCGCCTCCAAGGCCGGGGAGCGGTGGAAGTAGTCGACGAGGGCCTCTTTGCCCCGGGCGACGACGAGGATCAGCTCGGTGAGCCCGGCCTCGACGGCTTCAGCGACGATGAGCTCGATGCCCGGCCGATCACAGATGGGCAGCATCTCTTTGGGGACGGCCTTGGTGACCGGCAAGAAGCGGGTGCCGAGACCCGCCACGGGGAGCACCGCCTTACGCACTCGGGACGCCATCATGAAGCCTCCGGGCCCCTTCTTGGTCGGGACACGATAGAAGGGTCAGTCCGCGCAGAGTCTACGCCCCTGCGGGCTCCTCTGGCCGCGGAGAATATCCCTGGGCCTCCCCCTGGGGCAAGCGGAGGTCCCCATTGCGACGGCGGCTCGGACAGCTTCTGGCATGTTTTTCCGCGCTGAGCGGCTCGGCCTGGGCCGGTGAGGCCGACACCACGGCGCTGCGTGGGATGGCCGGGGCGGGCATGGCCGACGGCTTAGAGCTCGGGTCCGTGCGGCGGGCCCCGGCGGCGATGCTGCTGGATGTGGACTATGCGGCCCAGGTCGAGCTGGGTTTTGGCGACGGCCTGCGCCCGATGGGCGTGATGAAGGACACCCGCACCTCGGCCTTCGGCGCGGGGGTGCTGTACACGAGCGAGTGGGCCGATCGGGCCGCCGAGGTGGACGATCTCCCCGGCTGGCTGCCCGCGGACGAAGACCTGCCCACCGACGACTCTTGGTCTCAGACCACCCGGGTCTCGATGGGGTACGGCGCCGGCCAGCTCGTGATCCCCGACGGCTCGTCGATGCGGGAGGTGCGCCGCTTCGCCGTCGGCGTGAGCGCCGTGTATGAGCGGGTGGACTCCTCCCTGAGCGGGCTCACCCAGGCCGTTGAGCTGGATGTGGGCCTCGCCGGGCGGCCCACGGGCCTGATCACCGTCGCCGCCACGGCCCACGACCTCTTGCCGACCGGCGAGCGCCTGCCTTCAGCGGAGCTCGGCGTGTGTTGGCTCGCGCGGCCGACCCTGAAGGTCGTCGCCGACGGCGCCTGGGATCGTGGCTTCAGCGGTCAGCCCTGGGGCGCTCGCGCTGGGCTGGAGCTCACGGCGGCCCAGGCCGTGCCTCTGCGGGTGGGCTACGCCGTCGAGGGGGATGTGCAGCGCCTCGGCGTAGGCCTGGGCATCGAGGACCAGAAGGCCCGGCTGGACTACGCGATCAACGTGATCACCGTCGGCCCCAAGGCCACCCGGGACGACCCGGCCTTCATCACCCACAGCGTCGCGCTGCGGGTTCAGCTCTAGGGGTATGCGGATCTACTTTCCGACGCAGAACCGCTGAAAGAGCCGGTCCAAGGCGTCTTCACGGGTGTCGCGGCCCACGAGCTGATCGAGGCGAGAGAGCCCCTCGTAGAGCTCCTCGGCGGCCACGGCGGGCCCGAGGCCCAGGGCCAAGGCGTCCCGGGCGGCGTCTGCGGAGCTGGAGACCGCGTAGAGCAGATCCCGCTGCCGGGCGGAGGCGATCATCGGCCGGGCCCCGGCGGGCAGCTCCCCACGAAGGGCCCGAGGGATCGCGGCCTTCAGCGCGTCGAGGCCCTCGCCGGTGCGGGCGTTGGTCATCCACAGCGCCTCGCCGTCGAGCTGGGTCACCGCGCCTTCGCGGTCGGCGTGGTTGCCGATGAGCAGGCGCGGTCGGCCTTTTGAGCGGGCGAGGGCCTCTTCAGCGAGGGCTGGGGTGTGGGCCGGGATCACGACGAGGAGCAGGTCGGCGTCTCCGGCGAGCGCCTGCCCCAAGGCGAGGCCTTCAGCCTCGATGGGCCCTGGATCGTCCCGAAGCCCGGCGGTGTCGAGCAGGCGGATCATCACGCCGTCGAGGATCACCCGGCGCTCGACCACGTCCCGGGTGGTGCCGGGCTCGGGAGAGACGAGCGCCCGCACCGAGCCGCCGAGGCCGTTGAACAGCGAGGACTTCCCGGCGTTCACCGGCCCGATGAGCGCCACGTCGGCGCCCTCCACGGCGGCGCGCCCGGCCTTGAAGCCCTCGGCGGCCCGCCGGGCCTCGTCCGCCACCGCGCCCAGCCGCGTGAGGATCGCCGCGTCTTCAGTGAAGCCTAAGCCCTCGCCGGGGTAGTCCAGGCGCGCCTCCAGCTCGGCGCAGACGTCGATGAGCCCGGCGCGTAGGCCCTCGGCGAGCTCGGCCACCGCGCCGGAGAGCCCGGCCTGGGCGAGCGCCAAGCCTTCAGGGGTGCTCGCCTCGATGGCCTGGAGCACGGCCTCCGCCCGGGTGAGGTCGAGCCGGCCCGAGGCCACGGCCCGCCGGGTGAACTCCCCAGGCTCGGCGAGCCGCGCCCCGGCGGCCTGGGCGGCGCGCAGGAGCCGCTCGACGATGAGGGGGTTGCCGTGGCAGCCCAGCTCCGCGACGTCTTCGCCGGTGTAGGAGCGGGGGCCGGGGAAGAAGGTGAAGAGGCCTTCGTCGATGAGTCCGTCTTCGTCCACAAACACGCACAGCCGCGCCCGGCGGGCTGGTGGAAATCCGCCCTTGGGACGACAAAACACTTGCAGCAACGGCCGCAGTGACGCTCCGGAGAGCCTCACCACGGCCACCGCGCCGCGCCCCCACGGCGTCGCGTTGGCGACGATGGGGGCGTCTGGGCCGCGCGCCAAGGATCAGCCCTGGTCTTCGCCGCCCTCGCCGCCGCCGCCTTGGGTGGCGTAGATCTCGATCTGCTTGGCGTTGCCCTCGCCGATGGAGCGGGTGCCGACGCCAGGGATCTCCGAGACGGCGAGGTGCACGGCGCGGCGGTCGAAGCTGTTGAGCTCCTTCCGGATCAGCTCAGGGTTGCCCGTGGAGGCCACACGCTCGGCGATCTTCATCGCGAGCTTCTTGAGCGCCTCGGTGTCGGCGTCCCGACCCCCGCCGCCCTCACGGCCACGGCGATCACCGCC
>JBEAVX010000212.1:0-6627 GCA_041160755.1 Pseudomonadota bacterium | reverse complement strand
ACGACGATCACCAGGTCTTGACCCTCGGCGAGGACCGCCCCGTCGAGGGTCAATGACGAGCCGTGCAGAGTCAGCGCCATGGCGCCGTCTTCGCTCCACAACGCGAAGGCGGCGTCGGTGTTGACGACGGCGCCATCGGGCAGGGCGAAAGACTCCGGCGCGTCGGGATCACGGGCCAAGGCCCAGTGGGTCTCGGTCGCGAGCTGCACCTGCATCAACACCCAACCTTCGCCTTGCTCAACGATGCTCACGGCGAGGGGGCCGTCCTCCTCACCGGCCCCGGCGCCGACCCGGTAGGGCGCGAGCACGGCCAAGAAGCCGGGCGCTGTGGCGCTCACCACACCGTCGAGCACGCTGTGGTGGGCCACGTCGCGGCTGAGGTTAAACTCGTGAACGTAGGGCGCCTCAAACGACACAAACTCGGGCAGCGCCGTCGTCAAGCCCGGGGCGGTCGAGGCCAAGGTGACCCGCACCCCGGCGAGCTCGCGCTCCCAGGTGGCGCCGTCGTCGTGCTGGGTGAACGCGCCGCCGACCTCGTCAGACGCCCAGCCGCCCACCCGCCAGCGGTGCTCCCGGGGGAGCGTCGTGTCCGGGGCCAAGCGGTCGAGGACGAGAAAATATCGCCCGTCTACGGCGATCATCGCCCGGCGCTGGTCGGTGTCCTCAAACCGCATCCACGCCTCGGCCAGCTCGATCCGCTCGCCGTCGTGAAGCTGCTCAAAGCGGGCGTCGGTGTCGCCGAAGTTGGTGAGCAGGCCCTTCTCTGGCGCGCCGCGCCCGTCGATGAGCAGGACGTTGTGGGCGTAGGGCTCGCTGGTGACGGCGTTGTCGAGCTCGTTCGGTTTGTAGTAGCCCGGGTCAACGAGCAGGTACTCGCCATAGGCCGCCAGAGAGAACGAGGTGCTGTCGACGTGGTCGTGGAGGGTCTTTCGGGCGGAGCCGGACTCGGCGATAAACGACACAAACCGGGCGTCGGTGTCCCAGCCCGAACGAAACACGGCCTCCCCGGCGACGGGCATCAGGCGGGTGAGGAACGGCGGCTCTGTGGGCGCCGCGTCAGAGACGTAGACGAGGTGGTGCGGGATGAGGTTCTGGCCGTGGCTCATCTCCATCGGGCGCTCGGTGACGTTCTCCCAGTCCCAGCGCTGATAAGCCCCGCCGCCGAAGCTGGTCAACAAGGCGCCGCCGTTGAGCGGGTTGAAGTAGCCGTCCTCTTTGGGGGCGCGCAGGCCCGAGGGCAGGCGCAGGGTGATCGACCAGTCCACCGTGGCGTGAAATTGGGGGTCAAACAGCGGGTTCTGGAAGGTGAAGGGCGCCCCTTCGACGCAGCCGTGGCCGATCCAGGGGTCGATGTCTTGGCGGTTTCGGCAGTCGGCCTCAAACACGGCGTCCGCGTCGAGGCTGTTGTGGGCGGCGATAAAGAACGCCATCGCCGCCGAGAGCCCGAAGCCGTAATAAAACGGCCCCTCGGACACGCCGCCGTCGGACTGAACGTACTGGCCGGTGGGGCCCCAGAGGTAACTCAGCTCAGACACAGACCAGTTGAGCCACTCCTCGGCGTCGGGGGCGTCGGGGAAGGCCAAGGCGATCACGCCGATGGCGGAAGCGGTGCGGATGGGGTGGTTGTTCTGGGAGACGCCGAGGGTGATCTGTCGCATCACGTCCTCCTCAAGGTACTCGTCCCAGAACATCGTGGTCACGTGGATGAGCTTGGTCTCCAGCGCCAGGGCCTCGTCTTCAGGCAGACGCCCGGCGGCGAGGAGCAGGTCGTGGGCGCTGGCGTAGCCGATCAAGGGGCCGGGCATCCGGATGTTCACGTCCCAGTCGGCGTTGTCCTCGAAGTTGTCGTCAAACACCGCCATCGCGGCGCGGCTGAGCTGGGCCGCTGCCTCGGCCTCGGCCTCGTCTTCGCTCAAATACGCGATGGTGGCCGCGCACTCGGCGACGGCGGCGTTGGCGCCGTGCGCGCCGCTGTCCCAGTCTCCTGGCGTCGGCTCGCGCAGAGGCGCGGCGGCGCAGGTGGCCAGCTTCGCCCAGATCGTCGCCCAAGGCTCCTGGTCGAGCCGCGCGATCGTCGCGTCTCGGCGGTCTGCCGTGAGCAGCAGGTGCGGGTGAACGAGGGGCTTGGCGCTGTCTTCAGGCTTTGGCGCGTCGCCCCCGGCGCAGGCCAAGAGGCCGAGGAGCGGGGCGAGCGGGAAGATCGTGTGGCGTCGGCTCATGGGGTCTCCGCGCGGGGTCGGCCATCGGCCTCGGCAAACGCCAGAGCCACGGCGCCGACGCCGAGGATGATGTCGTCGAGCTGGGCGACGCTGAGGTAATACTCGTAATCGCCGGGGTTTGTGCCGAAGGATGTGCCCTCCACCACCCAGGCGCCGTCGTCGTCCTGCTCCACACGCTCACGCAGGCCGTCGATCGCCCGGTCGATGTTGGGGTTGGTCTGTGTGGGGTCGAGCAGGCCGAGGTCTACGCCGCGCATCAGGGCGGTGACGATCAACGCGGCGGCTGAAGTCTCGGTGTAGTTGTCGGCCTCGGGGGTGGCGGTGAGCACGGTCGGCCAGAGGCCGTCTTCGGCTTGGGTGTTGAGCACCGCCTCGGCATGTGCGACGAACGCGGCGCCGAGGGCCTCGGCGTCGGGGTGACCTTGGGGCAGGCGGGCGTAGGCCTCGACCGCCATCAACAGCGCCCAGGAGTTCCCTCGGGCCCAATACACGGCCTCGGCGGGGATGTTCTCGCCCGTGGGCACGTCGTAGGCGTGGCGATAGAGGCCGTCGGTCGGGTCTACGAGCAGGGCCACGAAGGCGTCGTGTTGGGTGAGCGCCGCCTGTAGGAAGGTGTCGTCGCCGGTCTGATCGTGTCGGCGCAGCGCGGTCATGCCCACCATAAACATCGAGTCTACCCAGACTTGGTCCAGGTTCTCAAACACGCTGCCGTCGCCCCAATGTTGGATCGCGCCGTTCTCGGCGTAGCGGGCGACGCTGAGGTAACGGTCGGCGGCGTCGAGGATCGGGGTGTAGCGGCCCGTGGGCGCCGAGGCCTCCAAGGCGGCGGCGATCATCGCCGGGGACATGGAGTCTGAAGAGTTGAACTCTTTGGGCGGATCGGCGGTGAAGCGGGGCAGCTCGTCGTCGAGCCAGGCCTGGAGGTAACGATCGACGCCGAGGGACGGGTCGGCCTCGTGCACGCCCAGCAGGCCGGTGGCCCACACGGTCTGCATCCAGTCGAGCGGCAGGCTCTCGGCGGGCCAGCGCGCCATGCCTTGGGTGGCGAGGGCCTGGGCGATGGGCCCGGTGTCGTGGGCCTCGGGCGCCTCGGGGGGCGCGCAGGCGAGCAGCAGGGGGAGCAGAGCGATGAGGTGCATTGGCACAGTGTACACCGGCACAGTGTACACCGACGCCGCGAAGGCGCAGAGTCCGCGGCTCAGCGCGTCAGCTCGACCACCCCGGCCTCGATGAGACGCCGCATCAGCGCCTCCCGGGCGGGGGGCAGCTCCTTGAGGGTAGGCTCGGCCTGAAGCGACTGAATCAACGGCCCTTGGCGGCCAGCCAGCTCGACGCGCAGGTGTTTGACCTCGACCAGCGGCGAGAGCCCTCCGGCCCCGGCGCGCTCGTGGGACTGGCCGCTCACGACCCCTCGGCAGAGCAGGGTGACCGGCTGCTCCTCAGCGCGGGCGACGGTGATGAGGCGGTCGCGGCTCACCTGCCCGGCCTCGATCTTGGGGAAGACGTCCTCGGGGCCGACCCCGCCCAAGGCGGCGCGGATCAGCTCCGTCGGCGCGGGCAGCTCGGCGACGAGCAGATACGGCGGCAGACGGACACGCCCCCGCTTGAGCTGGGCGCTCGACGGCGGCGACGGCGGGCCCGGGGCCTCTCCACGACCGGCGGCGTCCCGCAGCGCGGCGGCGTTGTCCACCAAGGCGCGCTCGACGCTCAACACGGCGCGGAGCAGGCGCCCGGCGACCTCGGGCAGCTCGTCCTCCAAGGCGTCGAGGAGCCCGCTCAGGTGATCCCCAAAGCGGGCGCTGCGCTCGGCGAGGGGCAAAAAGAGGGCGGGGGTGCTCAAGAACCGCGAGAGCGCCCGGGGGTTGTCGGCGCCGATGGCGGCGGCGCTCAGGGGGTAAGGCCGGCACAGGGCCGCCATGAGGTACCGGCGGCGGCCTTCGGCGTCGGCGTGGAGCCCGGCGAGGCCCATGGCGCGGAACCTCACCCGATCCACCTCGGCGAGCCCGTGCTGTTCCAACACAGACTCCCGGTCAGCGGCGAAGGCCTCGCGCAGCGCCTCATCAAACAGGAGGCGCTCGTAGAGCGTCCAGGCCGACGACGGGCTCACCGGGACTCCTGGGCCAGCTCGGCCTTGACCTTCTCGCGTAGGCTCACAGACGCGGCGCCCAAGAGCACCCGCTCCCGCGCCCGACGGAGCAGCGGCAGGGCCGTAGACGCCGCCGCGCCTTCACACTCCACACAGACCGCCTTGAGGTTCTCGCAGCGGGCGAGCAAGAGGCGAAACACCTGCCAGGTCTCGGGCAAGGGCGGGAGATCGTGGGCGTCGAGGTAGATCGGCTGGCCGTCGCGGGTCTCGATCACGCCCCCGGCGATGTGCAGCTCGATGACCCGGGAGAGGTCGAGGGCGTCGAGGCCGTCGCCCAAGCCCGCGCCCCGGGCGAGCTGGTGGGAGACGACGTGCCCGGCGTCCAGCAGCAGGCCGCTGTCTGTGCGGCGGCTCAGCTCGCCCAAAAACGTGAAGATGTCGAGCTCACCCAAGGTGAAGGTGACCGGCGCGGGCTCCAACAGCAGCGGCGCGTCTACGGCCTCACGCACCTCCATCACCCGGGCGACGGCCTCGTCCAGAGACTCCGGGGTCAAGATCGGCGGCACGAAGTAGCCGAGCTGGATGGAGTAGCCGGGGGTGTCGCCGACAAAACAGACGGCGACGTCCTGCGCGAGCCAGGCCGAGCCCACGGCGTGTACATGGGCGGCGACGGCGTCGAGCCAAGGGCGCGGGTTCGGGTACGGGCCGCAGAGGTTGAGGCAGCTCGGGTGGTAGAGCACGGGCACGTTGAGGCGGCGCAGCTCGGCGAGGGGGCGCTCCATGAAGCTGTGCTGCACGGCGCCCGCGTACTCGATGAACGCCGGACCGCCCCGGGCGCGGGCCAAGGCGACGGGATCGGGCTCGGCGCCGAAGCTCAGGCTGACGCCGACGCCGAGGGTGGGCAGGGACGCGGGGGTGAAGGGGGTCACGGCGGGCAGTCTACACCGCTTGGCGCCGGGCGGGTTAAGGGCGAGGGTCGCCAAGGAGCGCCTGTGCCGCGTGTGATCGTCTTCGACTTCGACGGGACCATGACCGACGCCGAGCGGGAGGGCGCGCCCTTTCGTGGGGGCTACCTGGAGGATCTCGCGGCGCTGACCGGCCTGCCCATGGCCGAGATCGAGGCCAGCGCGGCGCGTTTTGAGGCCGAGGTCGCCGCGAACCCCCAGCGCTTCGGCTGGATCTTCAACGGCCACATCGTCGCCCCGGCCATCGTGGACCCGTACTTACGCATGATGCCCGTCGCCCGGCGTATCTTGGACGAGGCGGGCGCTTTTATGGTGGAGGCCGAGCGCACGCGCCTGCTCGACGCCATCCTCTACAAGTACAACTACACGAAGACCCACATCGCCTTTCGTGACGGCGCCCGGGAGCTGCTCTTGGGCCTTCGTGGCCAAGAGGTGCACATCGTCACGAACTCCCACACCGACGCCGTGCAGCACAAGCTCACCGTGCTGGGAACAGGCAACGATGGTGTTGACTCTCTGGAATGGCTCCAGTCTCGGGTGGTGGGCCGGGCGCGTAAGTACATCATCGACCCCAGCTTTGACGCGGTCCCCGAGGCGTTGACCCTGCCTGGCCTCTCCCGGCCCGTGCTCCTGCGCCGCAAACATTACCATGACGTGCTGGAGGGCATCCTCCACGCCGCCGGGGCGAGCTGGTCGGAGCTGACCGTGGTGGGCGACATCTTTGAGCTCGACCTGTGCTTGCCCGCGGCGATGGGCGCCACCGTCGCGCTCATCACGAACCCGTTCACGCCGGACTACGAGCGGGCCTACCTGGCCTCGATCCCCAACGGGCGCCTGCTCACCCGCCTCGCCGACGCCGCGCCTTTGGTGGCCGAATGATCGCCGCGCTGTTCGTCTTGGGCTCGGCCCTCGCCGCGCCGCCCGAGGTCGTCGCGCTGAACCGGGGCTTCACCCACCTCTACGCCTTGGTCGGTGAGGGCGTCGTGATCGTCGACACCGGCTACCCGGGCGATGATGTGGCCGCGCTCAAGGGCCTCGCCGACGCCGGGATCTCCGAGGACCGGGTGACGGCGATCGTGATCACCCACGCGCACTCCGACCACACCGGCGGCGCGGCGGCCTTGGCGGCGCGGCTGGATGTGCCCGTGCTCATGGGCGCAGGCGACGTGCCCGAGGCCGCCCAAGGGGTGAACGCCGAGGCCAGCCCCACCTCGGCCCGGGCGGCGTTCATGAGCCACTTCTTCCCCGAGACCTTCGACACCTTCACCGCGACGCCGGTGACCGCGCCGATGTCGCTGGCCGAGTACGGTGTTGAGGCCGAAGTTCGCCCCGTCGGCGGCCACACCGAGGGCTCGCT
>JBEAVX010000186.1:0-3938 GCA_041160755.1 Pseudomonadota bacterium | reverse complement strand
TTCGGGAACTGAAGCATCTCTCGCGTCTGTCGCATCTGTCGCAAGAACGCTCAGCCCGGGTTGAGCGGCGACATCGTGACGCCCCAGCGCTCGCCGCGCAGGTTGAACCCGCCCCCGGCGTAGCTGCCGTCGGGCAGGGGCTCACACTCGTACCGGATGCGCCCGTCGTTCATCGTCAGGGTGAGCAGGCCCTCGTCAAGGGCCCAGCGGTCGTCGTCGGGGGTGGTGTCCCGGGGGCTGTGGCTCTCTAGACGACCGTCGGCGTGAAAGGTCACGTCGTAGGTGACCTTGCCTAGATCCGGCAGGGTGGCGACGACCCGCCAGGTCGTGCCCGTGAGGGCCTGCGCCTGCGCGGCCTCTCGGGCCTTGGGCGTGTGCGCGCAGCCGCCCAGAGCGACGGCGAGCAGGAGCGGGAGCAGGCGGAGACACACCATCTTGGGCGCCATAGGCCGGAGGATACACCAAGGAGGCGGCGGCGCGGCGCCGAGGCTTGGCCTTTGGTGTCCGAGGTGAGAGAATAGGGCGTTGTCTCTGGAGTGATCATGGCCGCTGCACCCCCGCCGCCCCTGCCGCCCTTGGCCTTCGTGTTGGATCCCGCTGGGGGGCCCGCAGGCGCGGCGCTCGCCACGGCCTTCACCGCCCGGGGCTTGCAAGGGGTCACCCGCCCGACCCTGGCGCTGGACTTCGTGCCCTTCGACCGCCTGCGCGCCTTGGTCATCCTCGCCGGGCCGGGCGGGATCGGCGAGCAGCGAGACGCCGTGATCACCGCCGCGAGCATGATCAACGACAGCACCTCGCTCCTCCTTGTGACGCCGCCGGGGGCCGAGTCCGACCCGGCCCTCGCCGCCCTCACCGCGGACCTTCAGGCGACCTCCCCCAAGGCGCGGCGGGTGAGCATGGACGCCCTGAACGAGGCCGAGGCCATCGTCGCCGCGCTCCTCGGCGCGCCTGTCACACCTGTCGCACCTGTTGCATCTGTCACACCTGTCGCATCCAGCGGCCTCGCCGTGGCCAGCTACACCGCCGACCACGTCTCCGGCCAAGAGAAGGACAGCCTCAACATCGCCCCCGACGTCGACGCCTTCGCCGCGGTCATCCTCGCCAAGAGCGTCGCGCCGCCGCTGTCCATCGGCCTCTTCGGCGACTGGGGGGCGGGCAAGACCTTCTTCATGCAGAAGCTGGAGCGGCGCTGTGAGGAGATCGCGGCGTCGGCGCAGCGACGGGCCCAGTCCGGGGAGCCCTCGGCCTGGCACAGCCGCGTGGCGCAGATCCGCTTCAACGCCTGGCACTACAGCGACGCCGATCTCTGGGCGAGCCTCGTCACCCACATCTTTGATGAGCTGGCCCGGCGCCTGAACCCCGACACCCAAGACATCGCCTCCGCCCGGGCCGAGCTGATTCAGCGCTTGGAGGCCACGAAGAAGCTCCAAGACGAGCTGAACGAGGAGATCAAGGTCGCCCAGAAGGTCTCTGAAGACGCCCGCAAGAAGCTCGCTGAAGAGAGCCGCCGGGCTGAAGTCGCCCGCAAGTTTCTCCAGAAGAAGAAGTCTGAGCGCCTCTTTGAGCTCGTCGCCAACGATCCCCGGCTGCGGGAGGGGCTCGGGCAGGCCCTCACCCAGCTCGGCGTGGCTGAAGGCGAGGCCACGGTGGAGCAGCTCGGCGAGGTCTTGCGGGAGGTGAAGACCTTCTCCGGGCGGGTGCAGGCGCTCATGGCCTCGCTGTTGCGGGACGAGAACAAGTGGTGGGTGGTGCTCGCCATCTTCGCGCTCTTGTTGGGCGTGCCGCTCCTGCTCTACGGCCTCTATTGGGTGCTCAAGGTCAAGCTGGGCAACGAGCCCCTCGTGGCGATGATCGGCGCGGCGCTCATGCAGACCTGGGTGACCGTCTCCGCCTTCTTGGGCCTCGCCCACCAGCGCATCGCCAAGCTCGTCGCGGCGGTGAACACCGTCGAGCTCGCCCGGCAGCACGTCAAAGACGCCCTGGAGCGTGACGACAACACCCTGCCCGACACCCCGGAGCTGCGCGCCGCCCAGGCCGAGCTCGCCGCCGCCGAAGCCGCCGAGTCCGCCGCCCGATCCCAGCTCGGCGACGCCGAGTCGCGCTTGTTGGAGACCCAGCGGCTCTTGGAGGAGGCCCAGGCCGGTCGCCGCTTCTTCTCGTTCATCCAGGATCGCGCCGGCAGCGAAGACTACAAGAAGCGCCTGGGGCTGCTGAACCTCATCCGCCAGGACTTTGAGCGCCTGGAGTCGCTGTTGCGCGACTACCGACAGAGCGCCGGGCACGACGACACCGGCGGCGTCGAGCGCATCGTCTTGTACATCGACGACCTCGACCGCTGTGAGCCCAAGCGGGTCTATGAGGTGCTCCAGGCCGTGCACCTGCTGTTGGCGTTGCCGCTGTTTGTGGTGGTCGTGGGCGTCGACGCGCGGTGGTTACACAGCTCGCTGGACAGCCAGCTCGGCGAGGCCATCGAGGGGGAGGGCGCCGGGGAGAGCCGCGCGCTCAACTACTTGGAGAAGATCTTCCAGATCCCCTACGCCATCCCGCCGATGGACCCCATGGGCTATCGCCGCTTCATCAGCGACATCGTCGGCGACGAGGCCGAGCGCTGGCGGGACGCCACGGAGGAGGAGCCCCAGGCGTTCTTGGTCTCCGAGCCAACGGAGGCCATGGAGGCCCCCGCCGCGCCGGTCGCGCCGGTCGCGCCGGTCGCCGCCCCGGATGTGGTCGAGGATCCCGAGCGCCTGCGGGTGACCGAGCGTGAGCTGCGCCACCTGCAAGAGGTCGGCGTCTTGCTGCGCACCCCCCGCGCCGCCAAACGGTTCGTGAACATCTACCGCCTCTTGCGCGCGTCGATGCCCCGGGCCGAGCGTGAGGCGCTCATCAGCGGCTCCGAGCAAGAGATCCGCCTGCTCCTGTGGCTGCTCGCGCTCAACGTCGGCCAGCCCGACCACGGCGAGCTGCTGCTCAACGCGCTCATGGGCCCTGAAGGGGACGTCGCGCCCAAGCTCTCGGCGCTGTGTGACCGCAAACGCGCCGAGGGGGACGCGCGCTGGCTAGAGATTCACGAGCGCTGGGAGAAGGCCAAAGGGGCGGCCGACATCGAGGAGGCCATCACCGTCGCCCGTCGCTGGGGGCCCCGGGTGGGGCGCTTCTCGTTCCGGGCGAGGGGTTAGGCGCGCTACAGCCCTCGGCAGGCGTTCGCTTGGCGCTCGCCGTCGACGCTGAGCTGGGCGCAGCCGTCGCAGCGGTCTGGGCCCTCAAAGGTGAGCACGGCGGTCTGGGCGCCGACGAGGGTCAACACCCCGTCGGGCTCCACCGGGCAGCCCGTCGCGGCCCCGGCGGTAAAGCTGTCTGCTGTCGCGTCAAATCCGCCATTGTCGCCTAAATTCACCGTGGCCTGAAGCGCGAAGCGTAAGGCGCCGCTCTCGGTCTCCTGCGCTTGATACACCCCGGTGAGCGCGAGATCTGCCCAGGCCAGCTCCAGCTCCTCCTCGAAGTTGTTCGCCCAATACCCTTGGGCCTGCACCGCCCAGTTCGCCTGCACCCAGCGGTCCACCGTGGGGCCGGAGCTGAGGTAGTCAAAGCCGCCTTGCAGGCGCACAACATCGAAGGACCGGCCCTCGACGTCGCTCGTCACGTCGAGATCAAATCGCCAGCGCTCCCAGTCGCCGTCCTCGTCGCTCGTCTCCTCGACGCTCACCGTGCCCTCCCAGTCGTAGCCGTCTTCGCTGCGACAGCCCGAGACCCAGACGCGCTTGGCGCCGTCGGCCTGCACATAGGGGCAAGAGCCCGGGTCGGCGACGTTCTCGCCTTGGAGCAGCTCCTCCCACAACAAGAGCGGCATGTTCGACGGCGGCAGCGCCCAGCGCTCCTCGACGCCGGGGGCGACGTGGCGCGCGGCGAAGAAGGCGTCTTGGGGGCTCGTCATCTGAAAC
>JBEAVX010000185.1:0-3108 GCA_041160755.1 Pseudomonadota bacterium | reverse complement strand
CCCGAGGGCGCGCGGCTGGTGCTCGTCGGCGACGCGGACCAGCTCCCCTCCGTCGGCGCGGGCCAGTGTCTCCGCGACCTCATCGACTCCGGCGCCGTGCCCGTGGTGAGCCTGCGCCAGGTCTACCGCCAGGCCGCGGGCTCGGGCATCGTGCAGAACGCCCACCGGGTGCTGCGCGGCGAAGATCCTGTGAGCGCCGAGAAGGAGCCCGAGCCTCTGGAGCGCCCGGACTTCTTTGTGGTGCCCCGCCGGGAGCCTGAAGAGCTGCTCCAGGCCCTCGATGAGATCCTGCTCAAGCGCCTGCCCGCCCGTGGCTTTGACCCCCGCGCGGACGTGCAGGTGCTCACGCCGATGCGCCGGGGGCCCTTGGGCACGGTGTCGCTCAACCAGCGGCTCCAGGCGCTCCTGAACCCTGAAGGGCCGTCGGTGAAGGTCGGGGAGCGGGTCTTCCGGGTGCAAGACCGCGTGATGCAGGTGCGCAACGACTACGAGTCCGACGTGTTCAACGGCGACGTGGGCCGGGTGGTCGCCGCCGGGGACGGCGTGGTGAGCGTCGATTTTGACGGCCGCACTCTGCGCCTCGCCGGAGAGGCGCTGTACAACCTCGATCACGCCTGGGCGATCTCGATCCACAAGAGCCAAGGAAGTGAGTACCCCGCCGCGGTCTTGGTGATGCACACCGCGCACCACGTCATGCTCCGGCGGGCGCTCTTGTACACGGCGATGACCCGCGCGCGGCGCTTTTGTTGTCTCGTGGCGCACCCTTGGGCGGTGCACGTCGCGGTCACCGAGGTCGCGGGCACCGAACGTTTCACCGAGCTCAGCGGCCGCATCCGCGCGCTCATCGCCTCGGGCGTCACCCCCGGCGGCAAGGGTGCCTCGGC
Source organism: Pseudomonadota bacterium (assembly GCA_041160755.1). Lineage (GTDB taxonomy): Bacteria > Myxococcota_A > UBA796 > UBA796 > CAJQPC01 > JADKFE01. The sequence goes on along the minus strand of JBEAVX010000185.1, from coordinate 2,224 downwards.
CCGCGCCCCGCGTTAAGCTCGACGGTCTGCGCCCCTGACAGGCGACGGCAACGAGCGGCGATGACGGTGCCAACGGTAGAAGGCAAGATCGACCTCAAGTCCCTGTCGTTTCAGGGGCTCTGCGCGTTTGTGCGCGAGCTTGGCGGCTCGGACCACAACGCCGGGGTGATCTGGCGTCAGCTCTACCTCGCCGATGTGAAGGAGCTGGGCGCGCTCACCGGCATCACCCGGGCCCTGCGCGCCGCCTTGACGGAGCGGGCGTTCATTCACCGGCTCACCCCGGCGTTTGTCCTCGACAGCCTCGACGGCACCCGCAAGTTTGTGTGGTCGTTGCCCGAGGGCGGTCAGATCGAGTCCGTGTTGATCCCCGACTCGTTGCCGTCGCGGGGTCGCCCACGCCTGACCTTGTGCCTCTCGTCCCAGGTGGGCTGCGCCATGGCCTGCCGGTTTTGCCTCACCGGCGATCTCGGCCTCAAACGAAACCTGCGCCCGTCGGAGATCGTCGGCCAGGTGCAGCAGGTGCGGGAGCAGCTCGCCCCCGGCCAGCGCATCACGAACCTCGTGTTCATGGGCATGGGCGAGCCTCTGCACAACCTCGACAACCTCATCATCGCCTTGGGCACGCTCTTTGACGACGCGGCGTTCAACTTCTCCCACCGCAAGGTCACCGTCTCCACCGTGGGCCTCGTGCCCCAGCTTCGCCGCCTCGCCGCGCTGAGCCCGGTGAGCTTCGCGGTCTCCCTGAACGCGACGACGGAAGAGCAGCGCCGCCAGATCATGCCGATCACCCGGCGTTATTCGCTGGACGAGCTGATGCGCGCCTGCCGCGAGCTGCCCCTGGCGCACAGCAAACGCATCACCTACGAGTACGTCATGATGGAGGGCTTCAACACCTCCGATGACGACCTGGAGCGGCTCTGGCGGCTCATGGACGGCCTGCCGAGCAAGGTGAACCTCATCCCCTACAACGAGAACCCCGACCGGGAGATCCGCCGCCCGAGCGCGGATCGGGTCCGGGAGTGGCAACATTACCTGGTCACCCGGGGCGTGCAGACCTCGGTTCGGCACACCCGAGGCACCGACATCTCGGCGGCCTGCGGCCAGCTTGGAAAGGCGAGCCTCGGTGAGCAGATCCCTGAGGCCGCGCTGGGGTAAACTGCGACAGTTCAAGAGGAGCGACACATGACCACACGCATCGGCGTCATCGGCGGCAGCGGCCTGTACGAGATCGAGGGCCTCACCGACATCCACGAGTACCGGCTTGAGACGCCGTTCGGGGATCCGTCGGACACCTACGTCGTCGGGCGCCTGGGCGGCGTCGAGCTGGTGTTCTTGCCCCGGCACGGGCGCGGCCACCGCCTGAACCCGTCTGAGGTCAACTACCGCGCCAACATCTACGGCATGAAGAAGCTCGGCGTGGGCTGGATCGTGAGCATCTCCGCCGTGGGCTCGCTTCGGGAGGACATCGCGCCGGGCCACATGGTCATCATCGACCAGTTCATCGACCGCACGAAGAGCCAGCGCGCGACCACCTTCTACGAGCAGGGCATCGTCGCCCACATCGCCTTCGGGGATCCCGTCTGCGGCGCGCTTCGGGGCTATCTGGTGAAGGCCGCCCAGAACGCGGGCGCCGTCACCCACGACGGCGGCGTCTACGTCTGTATGGAGGGTCCGCAGTTCTCCACCCGCGCCGAGTCGAACCTCTACCGCTCCTGGGGCGCCCACGTCATCGGCATGACGAACCTCACCGAAGCGAAGCTCGCCCGGGAGGCCGAGATCTCCTACGCCACCGTGGCGATGTCCACGGACTACGACTGCTGGCACGAGGGCCACGACGACGTGACGGTGGAGGCCGTCGTCGCGGTGATCAAGGCGAACGTCGCCCGCGCCAAGGCGATCATCGCCGGGGTCGCGCCGATGATCGCCGCGCATGAGGGCCCGCCGCCGATGCACCAGGCGATGAAGGGCGCGATCATGACCGCCCCGCAGGCCATCCCCGCCGAGCGCCGCGCCGCGCTGGATCTCCTCATCGGGAAGTACCTGTGAGCCCGCGCCGGCTCGTCGGGCTTGTTCTGGCCGGGGCGCTCTTGGTGGGCGCCGGTCCGGGCTGCGTCACCCAGCGTCGCGCCGCGCGGGCCCAGGCCAAGGTCGACCTGGGCGCGGCGTACCTCACTGAAGACAACCCCGAGTCGGCCATCCCCGTGCTGGAGGAGGCCGTCAAGCT
>JBEAVX010000166.1:0-7597 GCA_041160755.1 Pseudomonadota bacterium | reverse complement strand
GAGCCCCACCCGCTCCCGGCGTTTGGACCGGCGCAGCTCGTCGAGCCCGGCCTCAAGCCCCGCGCTGATGTGGGTGTAGCCTTGGGCGGGCACCATGAGCACGCGGCGCACGAGCTCTCGGGCGCTCACGACCTCCCCCACCCGCACGAGCGTCGTCGCCGTGGTGTCGAAGGCGACCACCCCCACGGACTCCAGCTTCATGTGGAGGATCGCCGCCGAGACCGCCGTGAGCGCGATCTTCTCCCCGGTCATCGACAGGCTCATGTCGAGGATCACGACCACATCGGCGTCCCGGGGGTCGCGCCGGGTGAGCACGAGGTCCTCGGCGTCATAGCGGGAGCGGCGGCCGTCCTGCCGTGGGCGCGGCGGGTTCTCCAGCGTGGCCATGGTGTCCAGCTCCCCCTCGTCGGGCCAGGCGCCGACCACCACCCTTGAGGGCCGCGAGGTGTGCCGCAGATACGCCCTCGCCCGCTGCAGGACCGCGTCGATGGCCCGCTCGGTGACGATCTTGAGCGCTTTGCCTTCGCCCAAGGTCTTCTTGAGCCGGTGCAGGTGCTGCGCGGCCTCCCAGCCCGCGGGCAGCTTGGCCTCTTGGGACTCTAAGTCTTGCCCCTCAAAGAACGGCGCGGTCGTGTCGTTCGGGTCGCGCTTGTAGCTCTGGGTGGCGGAGTTGGTGAGGTTCAGCGTCGGCTTTAGCGCGGTGTCGCTGAACTCATCGGGCTGCTTTTTTTTTTGAGCTCGTCCAGGAGCGCCTGCAGGTCGCCGGAGCGCTCCTCCATCAGCTCGATGCGGGTGGGCAAGGCGAGCTCCGCCGCCCGGGACACGTCGCCGTCGAGCTGGGCGGCGAGATCGGCGATGGCCACGGCCGCGCGCACCGACGCGCCCCGGCGAATCCGGCTGTCGCCCCGGGTGGCCCGGGCGATGGTCACCGCCTCGCGGATGATCTCTTCGCTCGGCGCGCAGCGGGCCTCTTGGCGCACGATCTGCGCCTCTTCGTCGGCCCCTTGGTAGTCGAGACGCACGAGCTCAAAGCGGTCGAGGAGCGCCTCGGAGAGATCCGCCGTGGCGACAAACTCGGCGGGGTTCTGCGTCGCCAACACCAAGAAGCCCGGCGCCGCGCGCACGGCGCCGTAGTGCGGCACATAGACGAGGCCCTCGTCCAGGGCCGGGAGGAGCACGTTCTGCACACCTTCAGGCATCCGGTTCAGCTCGTTGAGCAGGAGCACGGCGCCCTCTTGCATCGCCCGGATGAGGGGCCCGGCGCGGAACGCCTCGGGGACGTAGCCGCGCTCCAAGACCATCGGCGGGTCAAACTGGCCGACGAGGCGCGCCTCGGAGTACCGGCCGTCGCCGTCTACCCGCACGAGGCCGCGCCCCAAGGCCTCGGCCACCGCCCGGGCGATGGCCGTCTTGCCGACGCCGACGGGGCCCTCCAGGAGCACATGACGCTCCGCGCGCACACACGCGAGCAGGGCCGTGAGCTCCCGCGCGCGGCCGACGATGTGGTGCTGGTCTTGCAGGATCTGGAGCGTGCTCATGGTGCGCCTCGTGCCCGCCTCATAACGCCATCGGGGCCCAGATGGTGCGGGGGTTTCGCCGCACCGAGGGCGCCGCCGTGCTCTAATGGGCGTCCTTCCAGTGGAGTCCCCATGCAGCGCCGCCGCCTGATCGCCGTGATGCTCACCTTCGACGTGCTCGTGCTCCTGCCCGTGGTGCTGCTGTTGGTGTTCACGCCGGGCCGCGGAGGGGATCGGGTGAGCGCCCCGACCGCCCGGGGGCCCTTCCCGTTGCCCCAAGGCTTTGAGCTGGGCACGGCCATCGCCGCCCAGCAGGTCGAGCACCAGCAGCCCTCGGACTGGACGGTCTTTGAGCGCGACGCGGCGGCGAACAACCGCGCCGAGCACAGCCCCGTCCCTGGCGTCGCCACCCCGGGGCACATCGCCAAGATCACGGCCTGGTCAGACGACGTGCGCCTCAAGAAGTCCAACTTCGACGAGCTCTATGTCGAGGATCTCAAGCTCGCCCGCCAAGGCGGCCACACCGCCTTCCGTTTCTCCGTGGACTGGGCGCGGCTCTTCCCCAACCCCGGCATGACCGAGCCCGACCCCGCCGCCGTCGCGTTCTACACCGGCGTCTTCGACACCCTGGACGAGCTGGGCATGACGGCCTCGGTCACGCTCTTCCACTTCTCGACCCCGGCCTGGCTGTGGGAAGAGAAGGACGGCAAACGCGGCTTTGAGCGTGCGGACGCCATCGAGCACTGGACGACCTATGTTCGTGCGGTGATTCAACACTTCGGCCCCCGGGCCAAACACTGGTGTACGCTGAACGAGCCGATGGTCTACCTCTACAACGGCTATCTGGAGGGCATCTTCCCGCCCTTGGAGCGCCGCGCGGGGCCCCCCGCCGTGGCCCCCGTCGCCGCCCGGCTCTTGGAGGCGCACGCCGTCGCCTACCACCTCCTGCACGACGACGCGACCTCTCGAAACAGCACCGTCGAGGTCGGCTTCACCCAGCACACCCGGGCGTTTGAGCCCTGGCGCGGCTGGTTCCCCCTCGACCGCATCGGCGCCCCGATGGTGGCCGAGGCGTTTATCTGGGACATGCTCGACGCCGTACAGACGGGCACCTTCGCGCTCACCGGCACCGACTTCTCCCAAGACATCCCCAACCTCAAGGGCGCTCAAGACTACGTCGGCATCAACTATTATGGTCGGTACTACGTCGAGATCTCGCCGTCGAACATCGGCGCGCCGATCATCCACGCCAACGACCCGAGCGACCCGAACGAGCTCGTGAACGATCTCAACTGGGCGCTCTACCCCAAGGGCCTCACCGACATCGTGAACGAGGCCTGGAGCCGCTACAAGGCGCCGATCTACATCTTAGAGAACGGCGTGGCCGACGCCAACTTAGACGACACCATCCGCCAATACGCCCTCGTGAGCCACCTGCGGGAGCTCTCGTTGTTGTCCTCCGCCGGGGTGGACGTGCGCGGGTATTACCACTGGTCGCTCGTCGACAACTTCGAGTGGGCTGAAGGGTTTGAGGCGCGTTTTGGCCTCGTGCAGGTGGACTTCGCCGACGCCTTTCGCCGCGTGCCTCGGGAGTCCTTCGCCGTCTACCGCCAGATCGCCGCTGAAGGTGGCGTGAGCGAGGCGCTGTGGGCCGCGGAGGGCACCCCACCCAAGCGGGCGCCGACGGTCGTGGCCCCGACGGAGTGAGGCGCGGTGGACACCTTGTTTTTGGAGCGACTCCTGGTGCTCCTCGCCCGTGGCAGCTTCACCACCACCTACAAATACGCGCTCCTGCTCGCCTTGATCGACCTCAACCTTGAGGGTGCGGGGCGCGGCGCCGAGGTCACGACGATCACCACGCGGCAGCTCGCCGAGCGGGTCGTCGCGCTGTACTGGCCGCACACCCGACCGTTTCAGGGCAAGGAGCTCTCCCAGAGCCGCGCCGGCCAGGGCGAGTCGTCTGTGTTACGTTCGATCTGGGCGTTTCGCCGCGCCACGGGCCCCCACGACGGCCTGCCCCAGCGCGCGGCGAGGGCCGATCCTGCGGGGTATGCCCGGCTCATCGACGAGGTCGAGTGGGTGTTTGTGCGGGAGCCGATCCCTCGGCTGCAGGTGATCGGCGGCGCCCAAGACCTGTTCCTGTACCGTGTCGAGTGGACGATCCAACAAAACTCCGGCGCGCCCATCGATCCGAGCCTGCCTCTGCTCACCCGGCGGGCGTTTCGGGCGGGGGAGCTCCCCAACGTGCTCCGCCTCTTGCCTGGGGTTCACGAGCGCCTCGTGGGCCTCGCCGCCGTGCTGCGCCCGCTCATTCATCGCCAATGGACGGACCTCGTCGCCCAGATGAATCGCCTCCCCGAGCGCGCCTTAGAGGAGCACCTCTTTGGCCGCGCCCGAGAGGATCTTGAGCCTGTTCGGCGCCCGCTGTGGGACCTTCAGGCGGGCCGCTGCTTCTACTGTGGTGGGTCGGTGCCGCTGGCCCAGGCCCAGGTGGACCATGTGTTGCCCTGGTCACGCTTCGCTGAAGACGCCATCGAGAACCTCGTCGTCGCCGACGGGCCGTGCAACCTCTCCAAGCGTGATTTTTTGGCCGGGCGGGAGCCGCTGGAGCCTTGGCTCACGCGCCCGGCGGCGGACCTGGCGCAGCTCGCCGAGGACGCAGACTGGCCCCAAGGCCACGCGCGGGTGCGCTCGACCTGCGCGGTGGCCTACCGCCACATGAGCCCGGGGATGCCGTTGTGGAGGGGGCGCGGCGCCATGCGTGGCCTCAGCGACGACGAACAGCGCTGGATCCTCGCCGCGTTGGCCTAAACAACGCGCCTGAGGCCGGTGTAAACTCCGGCCTGCTCCCGAGGTCACTCGCCGATGTTCACCCTGCCGCTCACCCTGCTCCTGGCCCTCGTCGCCTGCGCCACGACCCCAACGACGCCTGAGCCGACGGCGCCCGCCGAGCCCAGCACGCCGGGCGCGGCCGAGGCGACGCAGCGCAAGACGCTCACCTTAGAGCCTCGGCTGATGACCTGGGACGACGCCGCGGGCACGGTCACCTACTCCCCCGGCAGCGACCGCATGTCTTCAGAGTACACCCACTTCGTGCTTAACGCCGCGAGCGTCGAGGCGGCCTTGGGCGGTCGGCCCACAGAGGACGTCACCGTCGAGGTGGAGCTCACCGGCCCCACGGTCACGAACGAGTCGCCGGAAGACCCCAACCTGCCCCAGCCCCAGGGTGGCTTCGTGATCACGACCTGGACGGGCCGGGTGGTCTCCAAGGTCGAGTGACGCCCAGTCAGACTGACTGAGACCGAGGTGCGACGCGCCCTGCGGATCCTCCAGATGAGGCGCGAGGATCACGCTTGTGACGCGGTGCGGGGCAGATCGAGTGACGACCGACGCGCGGCTGGGTAGGCTCGTCCGGTCTCGCCAAACTCGTCCCCTCCTCCCCGAGCCCACGATGCCTCGCCTCACGCCCCTCGCCCTCCTCGTTTTTGTGACCGCCTGTAAAGATGACGGCGGCCTCGACACCGCCGTAGAGGGGTTGCGCTGTGAGGTCGCCATCGTCGGCGGCGGCGTCGGCGGGCTGTACACCGCGTTTCGCCTCGCCCCCACCTATGGCGACCGCGTGTGCCTGTTTGAGCGGGAGGCTGCCCTGGGCGGCCGCATCAAGGACGTGGCGCTGGATGAGACCGACCCCAGCTCCCCGCGCGTCGGCGTCGGCGCCCGCCGGGTGATGGAGGGGCAGACCGTGCTGCTTGATCTCGCTGAGGAGCTCTCGCTCACCCTAGAGTCCGCCCCAGGCACGGCGGACCTCGTGAACGCCCGCGGCGGCTACGCTTTCTCCAAAGAGGGCCTCGTCGATCGCTACGAGCTCACCCCCGACCCCAGCGGCGACACCGAGACGGCGCTCTACGACCAGCTCCGCTTCGGCCCCGAGCGGGCGAACGCCAGTAGCTACGCCGACTTCGGCGCGTATGTGGAGGCGGTCGTCGGCGCCGAGGGCTACGAGTTCCTGCGTGACATGTCCCGCTTCCGCGCGGATTTTGAGTACCCCCTCGACGCCGCCGGATACCTCGACTACCTCGACGAGGAGTGGGACGTGTGCTGTGAGCCGTCGTACCCCGTCGGCGGGATGTCTCAGTTCATCGTCGGGATGCAGGCGCAGGCCGAGGCCAACGGCGCGCGCATCTACACCGAAGAGACGGTCACCGACATCTCCCGGGCCGAGGGCGGCTACAGCCTCACCACGAGCTCCTTCACCGTCGACGCCGACCGTGTGGTCATCGCCATCCCGCCCCACGCGCTCCAGTGGGTCACCGGCGACGTGGTGGACGACATCCGCGCCCAGACGGCGTACCAGGACATCGTCGGCGTGAAGGTCGTCACCATCACCCAGTGGTGGCCCGAGGACTGGTACTCCCAGATCGTGAACCCAGACGCCACCGAAGGGGCCAACGTGTGGCGCGCATGGACCACAGAGCACTGCCTCAACTTCATCGAGATCCCCCAGGAGCCCTACGCCGCCGCGGGCCTCGTCACCCGCAGCGTCTACAACGACAACCTCAACTGTAGCGAGACCTGGGAGGGCCTCGCGGAGCAAGGCGAAGACGCCGTCGAGGCGGCGGTGAAGGAGGGCCTGGAGCATCTGTTCAACAACAACGGCGTCTCAAGCCCCGCCACCGTCACGATCCCCGACCCGCTGAAGACGACGGTGCAGGTGTGGCCTGACGCCTGGCATTGGCTGGGCGCTGGCGCGTCAGTCACCAACGCCGAGCTGATGGAGTGGGCCGCCGCGCCGCTGGGGGACGAAGAGGTGGCGCTCGTCGGCGAGGCCTACAACGTGCAGCGCTCGGGCTGGAGCGACGGCGCGTACAAGAGCAGCATCCACCTGCTCAACACGCGGTATGGCCTGAACCTCTGAGCCCTCGGCGCCTCAGATCGTGAGCCCGCGCGACGCGGCCAAGGCCCGGGGGCTCTGGCCGCCGCTCGGGTGACTCGCATCGGCCCCGGCGGCGAGCAAGGCCTGCACGACGGCGTGATGGCGTGGGCGCCTGTCAAAGCCCGTCGTCGCCGCGTTGACGGCGAGCCACAGCGCCGTGCGGCCCTGGGGATCGGGGCGATCCACCACGGCGCCGGCGGCGATCAAGGCGGTCACGGCCTCCACAGCGCCCGCCTTGGCGGCGAGCTGCAGAGGATAGGCGAAGCCGGGCACGGGGCCGTGATCCGCGGGCAGCCCCTTGAGCAAGGCGTTGAGCACGGCGAGGTCTCTCTTCTGCTGGCCGCGCTGGGCAAACTCCGCCAAGAGCCGCGCGGTGGCCTCGTCCGCCGGGGGCCGCGAGAGCAGCGCCTCGACGGCGGCGACGCGCTGGAGCCTGCAGGCCACGCCCAGCGGGGTGTCTTGGAGGCTGTTCACGGCGTTCGGGTCCGCCCCGGCGGCGAGCAGGGCCTTGATGACCGGCGGGCCCGCGTTGGCGGCGGCGAGGTGCAGCGGCGTCTCCCCGTTGGCGACGGCGGTGAGCGACGCCCCGGCGGCGAGCAGGCGGCGGGTGAGCTTGAGGTCTGTCGTGAGGTGCAGCGCGGTCAGCCCATCGACGCGCGGGGCGTTGACGTCAAAGCCCGCGCCCAGGAGCGCATCGAGGCACTTGAGGGCGCCCGCCGAGGCCGCGTGGGCGACGGGGGCGAGGGCGGCGAGGCCTGGATCGGCCAAGAGCGGGGCGAGGGCGGCGGGATCATCGGCGCGAACGGCGGCGCTGAGCGTGGGGGGGTGCGCGGACACGATCGGCTCCTGAAAGGGGTCGTAGGGAGGTCATAACGCGAAACAATCCCAGGATCCGGCGGTCAAAAGATGGCGCAGCACCAGAGCACATTAGAGTGTCACCAGGAGTCTGACCATGCGTATGCCCTCCCTGCCCTGGAAGGCGCTCCCCTACCCCCTCGTCGCCCTCGATCTCGACACCACGGGGTTCTTGCCCCGTCGAGACCGGGTGACGGAGATCGCGGTCATTCGCCTCGCCCCGGACGAACCCCCGCGCTGGTTAGAGAGCGCCGTGAGCCCCGACGGCGGCCGCCTCTCCGGCGCGCCGGGC
>JBEAVX010000163.1:0-3926 GCA_041160755.1 Pseudomonadota bacterium | reverse complement strand
GGCTTGAGATCGCGGTGGATGACGCCTCTCGCGTGGGCGTAGGCCATCGCCTGGCAGGCGTCGAGGACGTGGTCCAAGAGCGCGTGTCGCTCGGCGCGGCTCTGGGCCCGGGCCATGGCGTCGGAGAGCGTGCGGCCGGGCAGAAGCCGCATCGTGTACCACGGGGATCCGTCCGAGTTTGTCCCAACGTCGTACAGTGGCACGATGTTGGGGTGCTCAAGACGCGCGGTGATGCGGGTCTCGCGCAAGAAACGCTCGCGGTGGGCGCCCCCCTCGACGATGAGCCGCTTGCGCGCGACGCGCCGCCCGAGCTGCTGGTCGGTGACGGCCTCCACCGCGCCGAGCGCCCCGCGCCCGACCTCCTGCGGCGCGACGTAGCGGGCCCCGGAGATCGCGGCGATGACCGGCGGGCCCTCCTCCAACGAGAAGGTCGCGCCGCCCAGGGCTCCTGCGTCTTGGGAGTCCTCGGCGTCATAGGTGGGGGTGGCGAAGGAGGGCGTCTTGCTCATCGGGGGCATTCTACCGCAGCTTGACGCGCGCAGCTTCGCCCATGGGCGCCTCGACCCTGCGCCCTGGCGTAGAATCATCGTCCATGACGGAGAGAAGAGCATGACTCGTATCGGCCTGTTCGCCTGCGCCTTTCGTCTGCCGGGCGCCGATCACCAGCACGCTCTGCACGCGGTGCTCAGCGCGGGGTCGCCGCAGACCCAGGACGCGCCGGCGGATCGACCCTTCCCCGACGGCGCGCTCAACCCGGCGGTGAGCCGGGTGGGCAGCTTCTTGGAGCGTGTCTGGGACTTTGACCCGGCGCGTTTTGGGCTCTCCGATGAGGACGCGCGGTGGATGGACCCGCAGCAGCGCCTCGCCTTGGAGCTTGGCGCCGAGGCGCTGGAGCGCGCGGGGCACCCGAAGGGCTCCCTCGGCGGGTTCTTGGGGGTGTCTCACGATGACTTTCACGAGCTCGTGCGCGCCCGTCTCGACCGCGTCCCGGCGCCGACGAGCACGATCACCGGCTGCTTACGAAACCTCATCGGCGCGCGGGTGGGCTGGCAGCTCGATCGCCCCGGCCCGGCGGTGGTCGTTGACAGCGCCTGCGCCTCGTCCTTGGTGGCGATTCACCTCGCCCGCCGGGCGATAGAGGCCGGGGACTGTGAGCTGGCCTTGGCCGGAGGCGTGTACCTCGCGCTCACCGGCACGCCCTTTCGGGTGATGAGCCGGGCCGGGGCGCTCTCGCCGAGCGGTCTGTGTCGGCCCTTTGATGAGCGCGCCGATGGGCTGGTCATGGGCGAAGGCGGCGCGGTGTTTGTGTTGGGTCGGGAGTCCCTCGCCGATCGCCTCGGGCGCGGACCCTTGGCGTGGATCGCCGGGAGCGCCCTGGGCGGCGACGGTCGCACCCGCGCCCCGGTGGTCCCCAACCCCAAGGCCCAGATCTCGGTGATGCGCGCGGCCTGGGCCGACGCAGGGCGACCCACCACAGACTGCGACGCCGTCGAGGCCCACGGCACCGGCACCCGCCTGGGCGATCTCGCCGAGGCCTCCAGTCTGTGCGCGGTGTTCCCTCCCGGCACCCCCATCGGCTCGGTCAAGAGCCAGCTCGGGCACCTCATGTCCGCCGCCGGGGCCGCCGCCGTGGTGAAGACGCTGTGCTCGTTCACCACAGGCACGCTCTACCCGAGCCTCGGCGCCGAGCGCCCCGTCGCCGCCTTGGGCGGGCTGCGGGTGCCCCAGGCTGTCGAGGCCTTTGAGGGCAAGCTCGTCGGCGTCAGCTCCTTCGGCTTTGGCGGCACAAACGCGCACCTCGTCTTGGAGCGCCCCGACAGCCCGATCGAGTGGGGGGTCGCCTCGCCGCCGGGGCCCCGTCGCCACCTGCCGCTGCCCGACCGCGCGCCGGACGCATTGACCCCGGGCCCGCTCCTGGAGGCCCACACCGTGCAGGGGCGGGCGATCTGGCCGGGCGCCGCGAGCGTCGATCTCCTCCTGCGCGGCGGAGAGGCCCGGGCGCTGGAGGGCCTGCGCTTCTGGCGGCCGATCACCGGGGAGGCCACGCTCGTTCGTGACGGCGGCACGCTCCGGGTGATGGCGGGAGACGCCCTGTGCGCCGAGGCCCGGGTGAGCGAGGCGCTGCATGTGCCGCCGCCGCCGCCGTGGCGTGAGGACGGCGAGCCCTTGTCCCCCGAGACGCTCTACGCCGAGCTTCGCGCCTTGGGCATGAACCACGGGCCGATCTACCAGCGGGTGCGGGCGCTGCGCCGGGGCGCGGGCTGGGCCGTCGCCGAGATCGAGGGGCTCGTCGATCCGGAGTTTGTGCTTCATCCGGCGGCCCTCGACGCGGTGTTCCAGGCCGTCGCCGGGCTCAGCGAGGGGGCGTCGCTGCGTATCCCGGCGGGGGCGCGGCGGATCGTGCGTTTGGGGACGCTCAGCGGGCGCCTGCGGGTGATCACCGCCGGTCGGCCCGAGGACGCGACGATCTGGGTCCTCAACGAAGACAGCCAGATCGTGCTGGTGGTGGAGGGCTTCAGCCTGCGGGCGCCGCCGGGGGTGCGGGCCTTCGCGCCGCGCTGGACCCCGATCGACGTGGCGCAGGAGGCCGCCTGGCGTGGCGTCGAGATCAAGGTCTCGGCGAACGAGGCGGCGGGGCTCACCGAGGCGGTCTTGGGCCTGCGCCGGGCGCTGTTGGGCGCGCCGCCGGGCCGGGTGACCGTGCGGGCGACGGGGCGACACGCCTGGGCCTTGGCGAGCTGGGCCTGGGGTCTCGGCCAAGAGCGCCCGGAGCTGAGCGTCACGGCCTGCGCTGGGGACGCCGCGCCGCCGGATGTCGCCGGGCGCCTGAGGTGGGTCAACGGGCGCTGGTGTCGGTTGAGCCTCGCGCCGACGACCTTGGACGAGGCCCCCGAGCTGGGGCCCCGGGTGCTGATCTTGGGCGGGACCGGCGGCGTCGGCCGCGCCTTGGCCCGGGCGTGGGACACGCCGGGGCGCACCCTGCACCTCGTCGGGCGCCGGGCGGAGGTCAACCTGGAGGGCCTCGGAGGCGGCGGCGCGTCGATTGTGCTGCACAGCACACAGCTCCCCGAGGGCATCGTCGCGCTGTTGGCGCGGGTGGGGCCCGTGGATCTCATCGTTCACGCGGCGGGGGTGATGTTCCCCGGCGCCGCCCGACGCCAAGACGAGGCGGCCACGGCGGAGACCTTCGCCGCGAAGGTCGGCGTAGCCGAGGCGCTGGCCGAGGCCCTCGGGGACGACATGGTGCCCGTGGTGTTGATGTCGTCCTCCAGCGCGGCGCGGGAGGGTCAAGCGGCGGGGCTCGTGGACTACGCGGCGGCGAACGCGGCCTTGGACACGATCGCCGAGGCGCAGCGCGCCCGGGGGCGGCCTTGGACGTCCGTGGCGTGGGGCGCGTGGCGTGTGGGCATGGCCCAAGGTCGCGCCGAGCACCTTCGTGGCCAACGTCCGCTGCGGGAGGCCGCCGCCGCGTGGGCGCTGCCCCGGACGCTCGGCGGGGCGTGGGTGATCGTCGAGGGGGACGAGGCCCCCGCCGTGAGCGCCGCCCCGACGCCAAGCCCGACGCCGAGCCCCACGGCGCCCCCGGCCACGGCGCCGAACGAGGCCCAGCTCGACGCGCTGCGCGCTCGGCTGCGGGCGGCGGCGGCCTGGGTGCTCGGCGTGCCCGAGGCGGAGATCGACGACGAACGAAGCCTGATCGAGCAGGGGCTCGACTCCTTGGGCGCGCTGGACCTCTTACGAAAGGTCGAGGAGCCCGGAGAGGGGCTGCCGCCTCAGCTCTTTTTTGATCAGTCGAGCGTGGTGGGCCTCGCCGGGCTCATCGCCGCCCACCGCGCGGGCCGAGGGGTCCAGGAGGTCGTCTCAGATCGGGCCGCCCCGGAGCCGCCCGCCCCGGTCGCCCCTGCGCCGAGGGGCCGCACCCAGCG
>JBEAVX010000138.1:0-4200 GCA_041160755.1 Pseudomonadota bacterium | reverse complement strand
GTCGTACTGGGCGCGGGCGCGCTCGTCCCCCAAGGTGCGGTAGGCCTGGTTCACCCCGGCGAACACGTCCTCCAGCATCTTCTCAAGGCCGCCGAGGTCTTGGCGGTAATAGCGGTCGGGGTGAAACCGCCGGGAGAGGTTGTGGTAGGCGTTCTTGAGCGCCGTGCGATCAAAGTCTTCGCCGAGCCCCAGGAGCTCGTAGTGGGTGCCGTCGCGCAGCACCTCTCGGAGCCGGTGCAGCTCGGCCACGTCTTCAGGCTTGAGGCCGCCGCTCATGGAGCCTCCTCGGGGTCAAAGGGTTCAAGCCCGTCCGCCGGCCCGCCGGCCGCCCCGCCCGGCGCCCGGCGGCCGTGGGGGTGCGCGCTGCGGTGCACCTCCAAGAGCCGCTCCAAGGAGACGTGGGCGTAGCGCTGGGTCGTGGACAAGGAAGCATGGCCAAGCTGCTCCTGGATGGCCCGTAGATCAGCCCCAGAGGCTAACATATGCGTCGCTGCGCTGTGTCGGAGGGCGTGGGGGTTCACCCGAGGCTGTCCGTTCTTGAGCGCGCTGTCCCCGACGATGGTGTGAATCGCCCGCGAAGAGAGCCGCCCACCACGGTGGTTCAGGAACAGCGCCCGGCTCTGGGCGGGGAGCTGGCGCATCCACAGGCCGAGCGCCTCGGCGGCGGGGGGGCCGAAGGGCACGCGGCGCTCTTTGCGGCCCTTGCCCTTCCGCACGGTGACGAGGAGCTGCCCGAGGTCGATGTCGTCGCGGTCCAAGGCCGAGACCTCGCCCACCCGCAGGCCCGCGCCGTACATCAGCTCCAAGAGCGCCCGGTTGCGGTCGTGGAGCCAGCCCGCTTGAATCGGCGCCTCGACGAGCGCGGCGGCGTCCTGCTCGTCCAAGTACCGCGGCACCTTCACCGGCAGCCGCGGGCTGCGCAGGCGCGCGGCGGGCGAGTCGGGGATCAGCCCTTCAGAGACCATCCACTTAAAGAAGGATCGCAGCGCCGCCACTCTGCGCCGAACGCTCGCGGCGGCGGGCGCGCCTTCGGCCACCGCCGCGAGGTGCTCCCGAAGATCGACCAGACGCGCGCTGTGAAGATCGCGGCCGCGCTCCAAAAGGCGCGCCCGCAACGCCGCGAGATCGGCGCCATACGCGCGCAGCGTGTGCTCGCTCGCGCCGCGCTCTGCGCGCAGAACAAGCAGGTATCGGTCCAGAACCTCACTCACAATGATTCACCTGGGTGCGTGGCGCGGCCAGGGGCTGGCTTGCTTCCCCGCTTGCGGCATCCTATACGGCGAGCATGATCTTGGGCCGCGCGGCTCGTGTCGGAAGATCTACGGAGCATCATGGGCAAGCCCCTCGTCATCGTCGAGTCCCCCGCCAAAGCACGCACCATCGAGAAGTTCCTCGGCGCGGGCTACCAGGTCGCCGCGTCCGTGGGCCACATCCGCGATCTCCCCGAGACCGCCGCCGACATCCCCAAAGAGTTCAAAGACAAGAAGTGGGCGCGCACGGCCGTAGACGTCGAGAACAACTTCGCGCCGCTCTATGTGCTCACCGAGCGTGGTCGAGAGCAGGTCAAGACCCTCAAGAAGATGCTCAGCGACGCCGACGCGCTGTACCTCGCGACCGATGAGGATCGTGAGGGGGAGGCCATCGCCTGGCACCTGTTTGAGGTGCTCAAGCCCAAGGTGCCGGTGAAGCGCCTCGTCTTCCACGAGATCACCGACCGCGCGATCAAAGAGGCCCTCGCCTCGCCCCGGGCCTTGAACCTCGACCTCGTGCGCGCCCAGGAGACCCGCCGGATCATCGACCGCCTGTATGGCTACAACGTCTCGCCGGTCCTGTGGAAGAAGATCAAGCCGCGCCTGTCCGCGGGGCGCGTGCAGTCCGTGGCCGTGCGCCTCATCGTCGATCGGGAGCGCAGCCGGATGCGCTTCGTGCCCGGCGCCTGGTGGGATCTCAACGCCACCTTCGACGCCCAGGCCGGGCGCTGGGCGGCGCAGCTCGTCGAGCTGAACGACAAGCGCGTGGCGAGCGGCCGCGACTTCGAGGCCACCACCGGCGCGCTCAAGCCCGGCGCCGACCTGGTGCTCCTGAACGCCGAGACCGCCGCGTCTCTGCGGGAGCGCCTGCTCGCCGGGGCCGCCAAGGTCCACAAGGTCCAGCGCAAACCCTTCACCGAGCGGCCTTACCCGCCCTTCACCACCTCGACGCTCCAGCAAGAGGCCAACCGCAAGTTCAAGTGGCCCGCCCGGCGCACGATGTCCGTGGCCCAGCGCCTCTATGAGACCGGCTGGATCACCTACATGCGAACCGACAGCCTGCACCTCAGCGAGCAGGCCATCAGCGCCGCCCGTGGGCTGATCAAGAGCCAGTTTGGCCCCGACTACGTCCCGAACCAACCCCGGACGTACAAGACGAGCGCCAAAGGCGCCCAGGAGGCCCACGAGGCCATCCGCCCGGCGGGGGACGTCTTCCGCAGCATCACGAGCTGCCGCGCGGAGCTCGGCGACGAGGAGGCCCGGCTCTACGAGCTCATCTGGAAGCGCACCATGGCCTGCCAGATGGAGGACGCCCGGGGCGAGCGCGTCACCGTCGACACCCTCACCACCACCGCCGCCGGGGAGCGCGCGCTGTTCCGCGCCAACGGCCGCACCTTCTCCTTCGCGGGTTATCGCCGGGTCTACGTCGAGGATCTCGACGAGGGCGCATTCGATCTCAGCGACTCCGACACGCTGTTGCCCCCGCTCAAAGAGGGCGACGGGGCCAAGGCCGTCGAGGTCGGCGCGTCGAGCCACGAGACGTCCCCGCCCGCACGCCTCACCGACGCCAGCTTGGTCAAGGAGCTGGAGTCCTTGGGCATCGGCCGCCCGAGCACCTACGCCAGCATCATCGAGACCATCCTCTCCCGAGGCTACGTCTTCAAGAAGGGCACCTCGCTGGTGCCCACCTGGACGGCCTTCGCGGTGACCCAGCTCATGGAGACCCACTTCCAAGAGCTCGTGGACTACACCTTCACCGCCACCATGGAGGACGGCCTCGACTCCATCGCCTTGGGGCAAGAGACGCCGCTCCGCTACTTGTCGTCGTTCTACCACGGCCACGACGCCAACAAGCCGAACAGCGGCCTCACCGAGCAGATCCGCGCCGCCGAGGCCGCCGCCGACCCCCGCGTCGTGTGCTCGATCCCCCTGGGCACCGTCGATGGGGTGCCCGTCGTCGCCCGCGTCGGCCGCTTCGGGCCCTACATCGAGCTCGACGACAAGACCCGCTCCTTGCCCGATGAGCTGCCCCCGGACGAGATGACCGCCGCCGCCGCCGCCGCCTTCGTGCGCAGCGCCCCGGCGGGCCCCACCAAGCTCGGCGACGACCCGGCCACGGGCCTCGCGGTGATGCTGTTCAACGGCCGCTTCGGGCCCTACGTGCAGCTCGGCGAGACGTCCGACGACGACAAGCCCAAGCGCCAGAGCTTGCCCAAAGAGCTCTCTCCCGCCGAGTGTACGCTGCAGGACGCCATCGCCCTACTCGCCTTGCCCCGCAACCTGGGCAAGTCCACCAGCGACGACGACATCCTCGTCTTCAACGGCCGCTTCGGGCCCTTCGTGCGCGCCGGGAAAGAGGTGCGGAACATCCCCGCGGGCGTCTCGTTGCTCACCATCAGCCGAGAGCAGGCCCTTGAGCTGCTCAGCGCCCCCGCCAGCCGCGCCCGTGGCGCCGCCGCCGCCTCCAACCTCGCCGAGCTCGGCGAGACCCCTGAGGGGCGCCGTGTGGTCGTCAAGAAGGGCCGCTTCGGCGCGTATGTCACCGACGGCGTCGTGAACGCCACCTTGAAGCGGGGCGTGACCGTCGAGGAGCTGTCCTTGGCCGACGCCTTGGCCCTGCTCAACGAGCGCCGCGACGCGCCGCCGAGCGCCAAGACCCGGGGCCGCGCCGGTCCACGCCGCGCCGCGCCCAAGGCCGCCGCCGCGCCGAAGGCCACCGCCAAGAAGCCCACGGCGAAGAGGGCCACCGCGAAGAAGGCGGTCGAGGCCAGCGCCGAGGCGCCCAAGCCCACGAAGAAGGCCGCCGCCAAGAAGGCCGCCGACGCCGAGGCGCCCAAGGCCACGAAGAAGGCCGCCGCAAAGAAGGCGCCCGCCGCCGCGAAGGCCGCCGACGCGAGCCCTGAGGCGCCCAAGCCCGCCAAGAAGGCCACCGCCAAGAAGGCCACCGCCA
>JBEAVX010000115.1:0-6187 GCA_041160755.1 Pseudomonadota bacterium | reverse complement strand
GGTAGACCAGATCGGCGCGGGCGTCGATGAGGGAGAAGAAGCGGTCGAAGAGCGTGACCTGGTCGGCGTCGGGCTGGCGGAACGCCTCGCTCGGCGTGTGGCCGCCGAGCGCCTTCGTCAGCTCCGCCCAGGTCTCCGTGCCGCCCTCGCGGTGGCGGGCGCCCTGGAAGAAGGCCATGCCCTTGCGGTCGCAGATATCGTCGCCCTCGTCGCGGGCGGCGCGGGCGCTCTCCTGCGCGCTCACCCCCGCGAGCTTGGCGCCCACGGCGTCGATGAGCGCCTGCGCCAGCCGCTCGACGTTGCCGATGAGCCGGTCACGAAGCTCCGGCGGGGTCTTGGGGTGGAGGATCACCGCGATCACCGCCTGCGCGGCGAGGTGCCCTCTCCGGGATTGTTCGGGTAATATGAGAAGCTCATGTTGTTCTCTCCGAGGTCGGCGAAGAGCGTAGAGGAACACTGATGGGGGTGTCAAGCGGCGCGGCGGAGAATGGTGCGGGGGGTGGCCGAGGAGAAGATGCGGATCCCAGCCACGGCACTCGGCGGCGACGCTCGGCGGTGTGAATGGCGCGCAAAGGCGCAAAGGCGCAAAGGCGCAAGTGCTGGGATCTTTGGGTCTTTGCGTCTTTGCGCGCCACAGACGAGTCGCGGCGAGCGCTAGAGGACGGATGGACTCTGCCCCACCCGACACCTTGAGGGACGAACGCCCCCCCACCTCACCGCGTGAGCCGCCGATACAGCGCCGGGAGCCGCGCGGGCAGGCTCGCCACGTCCTCGATCACGACGTAGCCCACCTCGCCATACAGAGCCTCTAGGTAACTCTCGCCGCGTGGGTCCACGGTGATGCAGAACGGATGGATGTTGAGCTTCCTCGCCTCCCGCAGGGCCGCCCGTGTGTCGGCCTGGGCGTAGGAGTCGAAGTATTGATCGCAGCCGCAGTCGAGCGGGCGGCCGTCGCTGAGCAGGATGAGCAGGCGGGTGCGGGCGGGCTGCTTGGCGAGCTTCATCGTCGCGTGGCGAATGGCCGCGCCGTCGCGGTTCTCCATCTTCCAGCTCATGCGCCCGATGCGCTCCTTCACCCGGCTGTCGTAGGCGTCGTCAAACTCTTTGGCGATGTAGAACGCGACGTGCTCTCGACTGTATCCCGAGAAGCCCCAGATGGCGCAGGCGTCGCCGATGGCGTCTACGGCCTCCGCGATGAGCACCAGGGCCTCTTTCTCGACCTGGATGATCCGTTTGCCACCTTCAGCGGCGACCTCGTTTGTGCTGCTCGACATGTCGAGCAGAAACGCCACGGCCACGTCGCGCTGGTCGCGGAGCTGGCGGGTGTACAGTCGCTCGCTGGGGCTGCCGCCGCTGCGCGCGGTGATGCGGGCGTCGATGGCGCGGTCGAGCTCCAAGATGTCGCCGTCCACGAGGCCCTTCACCCGGCGCAGGGCCTCGGGGCGAAGGGCCTGGAACCGCTTGCGCAGGCCGCGTAAGGTGGGGCCGTGCTCCTCAAGCACCTGGGTCACGAACTCGCGGCTGCCGGGGGTCAAGACGTGCTCGCGCACCCGGGCCCACTGGGGCTTGATGTCGCCGATGCTCTGGTCCCACTCGGGGTACAAGAAGCTCGGCGCGGCGGGGTCGTTGTCGGGGTCCAAGGCCGCGCCCATGGGGCCGGGCAAGGGGCCGGGGCGGGACGGCGTCTCGCTGTCCTCGACGATGGCGCCTTCAGGGGCGGCGTTGCGCTCCAAGAAGGCGACCATCTCGTCATAGCTGCGATCGTTCAGCGGCGTCTGCTGGCGCAGGGCCCGGCGGATCTCCGAGAGCGTGGCGTCGAGGCCCTCTTCAGTCATCGCCGCGCGCAGCTCTCTCGCGGCCTCGTCGTCCGCGCGGTCTTCAGCGGAGAGCGCCTCGGGGCGCAGCGCCGTGCCCAACATCGGCTCCTCTAAGCCACGATAGCCGTCCTGGGCCTCCCCGGCGTCGTCCTCGCGGCCCTCGCCGCCTCGGCCCATGTCCGGCGTCTCGACGCGCTCTCGACGACCGCTGCCGCCTTGGCCTTGGCCGTCGTTGGGGCGCAGGTCGCCGTCCTCGACGAAGGTCATCAGGCGGTAAGCCAAGGGGAAGGCGCTCTGCACGGCGGCGGCGACGTCCTCCACACCCCGCACAGACTCCGGGCGCAACAGGCTCCAGGCGGCCTCGGCGGCGGCGCGCACACGGATGGGCAGCTCTTCAGGGAAGGGCGCGCCCCAAGAGCGGCGCAAGAGCGCCTCGACGAGCTGCTCGGCGGGGGCCAGGTCGGCGATCTCCGGGCGTAAGGCCAGCTCATCGGGGCGTAAGACGGCGAGATCTCGGGCGATGCCGGGGTACTCGGCGATGACCCGGGCCTCGACACGGGCGTCTTCAGAGAGCCGGAACAGATCCCGGGCGAGGCTCTTGTTCGGGAAGGCCCGCAGGAAACGCTCCAGATCCCCCTCGCCGGGGTGCGCCGTGGGCCACTCGCCGGGGACCCGCTGGAGGTGCAGATCGAAGGTGCCGAACTCCAGGTAGCCCGCCGTGCGCGCGGTCAGCACGCGGTAGATCAAGAAGTCGCGCTCGTCGCCGTAGCGGTCCACACGCTCGGGCAGGTGGATGTGGCGGCCCTCGGACCACGCGGGCTGGGCGCTCGACGCGCCAGGGTCGGCGCGCACCTGTACGTCTTCGCCGCAGTGGGCCCGGGCGTAGAGCGCCAAGGCGCGGCTCACCTCTTTGAGCGGCAGGCCCAGGGTGAGGCGCTCCAGCTCTTGTTGGCCGCGCTCGGACTCCCGCTTGAGGAAGCTCTCGGCGACGCGCTCGCTCGCGGTGTGCAGGTTGAGGCCCTCGCTCAGAAAACGGCGCAGGGCGGGGCCGGAGAGGCGCTCCATCAGCTCGGGCAGAGTGCGGGCGACGAGGCCGAGGGCGTTGGGCCGCGTGGTGAGCACGAGCTCCAGGAGCTCAAAGTAGTCGCGCTGGCGCTCGGGGCGCACCCGGGCGAGCTGGTCGGGCAAGGTCAAGGCGACCAGGCGCCCTACCCTCGCCTCGATCTTCACCGCGCGCAGGACGATGCGGGTGTAGCCGTCTTCTGCCTGGGCGCCGAGGCTCGTGTGAATCGGGCCCAAGTAGCGCATCCAGGCGCGTAAGGTGCCACGGTCGGCCAGGGCCAGCTCCGCGGCGGGCCGGGCGTGGCGGGCGAGCTGGGCGGCGCGGCCCACGACGCCGGGCTGGGCCTCCAGGCGCTCACGCAGGCCTGTGGCGAGGCGCTGGAGCCGCCGGGGGATCATGCGGGGCGCGCCGGGCTAAAAGTAGTCATTGACGACCTCACGCACGGAGCGGCGCAGGTCCGGGTCGTCGGTCAAGGTGCGGGCGAAGGCGACGTCGCAGGCCCGGCGCTCGGAGACCCCACGGGCGATGAGGCGCCCGGCGTAGATCAGAAGCCGCGTAGAGACGCCCTCCTCCAGCCCCCGATCGGTGAGGTTTCGCACCTTCTGGGCCACCTTCACCAGCCGCCCGGCGGTCTCCACGCTGCACCCGGCCTCTTTGGCGACGACCTGCTGCTCGATGTCGGGCTTGGGGTAGGTGAAGTCGAGCGAGATGAAGCGCTGGCGCGTGGACTGCTTCATCTCCTTGAGCACCGACTGGTAGCCGGGGTTGTAGGAGACCACGAGCATGAAGTTGTCTGGCGCGTGGAGCACCTGGCCGAGCTTCTCGATGGGCAAGATGCGGCGGTCGTCGGTGAGGGGGTGGATGACGACCATGGTGTCGTTTCTGGCCTCGACCACCTCATCCAAGTAGACGATCGCCCCGTGGCGCACGGCGATGGTGAGCGGGCCGTCTACCCACACCGTCTCGTCGCCGAGCAGCAAGAAGCGGCCCAGGAGATCCGAGGCCGTGAGATCCTCGTGGCAGGCCACGGTGACCAAGGGGCGGCCCAGGCGCGCGGCCATGTGCGAGACGAAGCGGGTCTTGCCGCAGCCTGTGGGGCCCTTGAGCAATACCGGCAGCTTCGAGGCGTGGGCGTGCTCAAAGAGCTCGACCTCATCCTCGACAGGCACATACCAGGGGCGATCGTGAAGGAGGAAGTCGTCGGCGGGGGGGGTGATGACGCGCATGACCGAGAGCCTACCGGGGCGAGTGGGGGGGGCACAAGCCTAACTGAGCGAGGGCAGACGCTTTGTTCACCTCCTTCTGGCCTCCCCCCGCGTTAACCAGCCTCACGAGGGAGAGATCCATGACGAAGGCCGAGCAGCTCAACGAGATCCTGAGACGAGACGCCCCCGCCGCCGCCGCGAGCCTCTCGCGCTTCGGTCAGGCCCTCGCCTTCCCTCAAGGCATCCCCAGCCAGACCGCTGAAGCCGCGGGCTGTGAGCTCAAGGCGACGATCGGGCAGCTCACCGACGGCTTTGGCCACGCGATGGCGGTGGACGCCTTGGCCTCGCACCTTGTGGGCATCGAGCCCGAGCAGGCCCTCTTGTACGGCAACGCCGCCGGGCTCAAGCCCCTGAGAGAGCTCTGGCGCGACCGCCAGGCGCGGGAGGGCCGAGGCACCCCGACGAGCCTCCCCGCCGTGGTCTGCGGCCTCACCCACGGCCTGTCCGTGGCCGCCGACCTGTTCTTAGAGCCCGGCGTAGACGTGCTCGTGCCCACGCCGTACTGGGGCAACTACCGCCTGCTCTTTGAGGCGCGGCACGGCGCGCGCATCGTCGGGTACCCCTTCTTTGACGCTGAGCAGCGGTTCAACACCGCCGGGCTCGCCCAGGCCCTCGCTGGGGTTCAGGGCCGCGCGGTGGTGCTGCTCAACTTCCCGTCGAACCCCCAAGGCTTCTCGCCGCGCCTGGAGGACGTAGCGCCCATCGTTGAGCTGCTCGTCAACCACCCCGGCCCCTTGGTGGTGGTGCTGGATGACGCCTACCACGGCATCGTCTTTGAGGACGGCGCCCTGCGGGACTCCCTGTTCTGGGCCCTCGCCCGCCGGGCCGACCCCGCCCGCCTGCTCGTCGTGAAGGTGGACGGCTGCACGAAGGAGCTCTTGTTCTTCGGCGGGCGCGTGGGCTTCATCACCTTCTCCGCCGCCGGAGAGGCCGGTGAGGCCCTGGTGGACAAGGTGATGGCCTCTACGCGCAGCACCGTGAGCATCCCGCCGGGGCCCTCCCAGGCCCTCGCCTTGGCCGCGCTGCGCCACCCGGAGATCGACGCCCAGATTCAAGAGCGCCTGACCATGCTGCGGGGCCGCTGGGAGGCGCTGCAGGCGGCCTTGGCCACCTTGCCCAAGGGCGGGCGGCTCAAGCCCTTGCCGAACAACGCCGGGTTCTTCGGCCTCGTCTCTGTGGATCCCGACATCGACGTTCAAGAGCTGCGCCTCACCTTGATCCGCGATCACAGCGTCGGCGTGATCTCGATCCCCGAGATCAACGCCTTGCGCCTCGCCTTCTGCTCCACCCGCGCTGAAGACATGCCTGAGCTGATCCACCGGATACAGCGCGCCGTGAGCAGCCTCTGACCCACCCCCAGACCCCAACGAGGACCTGATGGAAGCCATCGACGCGCGTGTTCGCGCCCTCGACCCCCGCCTCGACCTACACGACGAGCTGAGCCGCCTGCGCCGCGAGCGGAAGGCGGTGATCCTCGCCCACTACTACCAAGACGACGAGATCCAAGACCTCGCCGACTTCACCGGCGACTCCTTGCAGCTCGCCCAGGCCGCCCGGGACACCGACGCCGAGGTGATCCTCTTCTGCGGCGTTCATTTCATGGCCGAGACGGCCAAGATCCTCAACCCCAGCCGCGTCGTCGTGCTGCCCGACCTGCGCGCCGGGTGCTCCTTGGCGGATTCTTGCCCGCCGCAGAAGCTCGCCGCGCTCAAGGCCGCCCACCCCGACCACGTCGTCGTCTCCTACATCAACTGCACCGCCGAGACCAAGGCGCTCTCGGACTGGATCTGCACGTCCAGCAACGCCCGGCGGGTGATCGACGCCATCCCAGCCGATCAGAAGATCATCTTCGCCCCCGACCGCAACCTCGGCGCCTGGCTGATGCGGGAGACGGGCCGGGAGATGCTCCTGTGGCAAGGAAGCTGCATCGTGCATGAGACCTTCTCCGAGCGAAAGCTCATTGAGCTTCGGAGCCAACACCCCGACGCCGTCGTGCTCGCCCACCCGGAGTGTGAGCCGGAGATCCTGCAGCTCGCCGACGT
>JBEAVX010000100.1:0-14363 GCA_041160755.1 Pseudomonadota bacterium | reverse complement strand
GGTGCAGCCAAGATGACGACACCCCCGCCCGCTCGCCCCTGGCTCCGAGAGCTGCCGGTCGCCTTGGGCGTGATCGGCGGCGCGCTCGGCCTGTGGTGGATGGGCCGGGCCTGGGTGCTCGACGGCACCTTTGTGGGCTACCGCTGGCCGGACTACGTCGCGGAGGCGATGGTCGTCGCCGCCCGGCAGGCGAACCTCTACGATCCGTTCCGGCACCCGCTCCACGGCGCTGTGCTCGCCGCCTTGGGCGAGGTGTTGGGCCGCTACAGCGACGCCGCCGTGCTGATCTCCTCGGCCTCCACCTTCGCGCTCGTGCTCGCCGCCGCCCTCGCCGGGCGCGCCTTGGGCGGACCTTGGGCCGGGGGCCTCGCCGCGCTCACCTTGCCCTGGACCCACACCGCCGCCTGGATGTCGCGCTGGGCGAACAGCTACGCCTTGCTCTCGGGGCTCGGTGGGCTCTCCTTGGGCCTCGCCGTCGCCGCCGCGCGCTGGCCGGGGCTGATCTTCGCCGCGGGCGCGGGCCTCGCCGGGGGCTTGGCTTGGGGCGTAGACAGCCGCGGTCTGCTCTTCGCCCCCGCGGCGGCGGCGCTCGTGCTCTTGGGGGCCACGGCCCCGGGCCTCGGCTGGCGGCGCTGGTTTATGCCGCCGCTGTTCGCCTTGGGCATGGCCATCGGCCCGTGGAGCGTCGAGGCCCTCGGGCAGACCGAGCAGCACGCGATGAGCGAGGCCGAGAAGCTCCGCCACCAGCGCGGCGTCGTCCACCGCTGGGTGCAGATCGCGCCCCGGGCCGAGGTGATCTCCGCCTGCGCCACGATGACCGAGGACCAGCTCCTCACCCAAGCGTACCTCTCGACGCCCTGCGCGAAGGCCGTGCTGCGGCACAACCTGGAGGATCAGCTCCCCGGCCAGGCGCCGTTCGGGCGGTGGACGGCCTTGGCCTTGGTGTTGGCCTTGCTCCCCGGCGGGCGCGGCCTGCGCGGCAGCCTGGAGGGTCTGCTCAGCGTCGTCGCCCCGGCGGCGGCGATCGTCGCCTTCGCGCTCATCACCCCGCTCCCCGAGCGTTATCTGGCGCCGATGGGCTTCCCCCTGGCCTTGGCCGTGCCCGTGGCCTTGGCCCGCCTCGCCGCCCTCGCCCCGGCCCGCGCCCAGACCGCCCTCACCGGCGCGGCGATGCTGCTCGCGGCGATCTTCGCCTGGTTCGGTGACCCCGCGAGCCGGCACAAACCTTCCCCCGAGCAGCTCGACCCCCAATACAGTCGCTGGAACCGCGCCGCCGCCGGGGTCACCACCCGGCTCACCCCGGACGAGCCCTACCTCGACTGTTCGCTGCATTATGTGGACCTCGCGATGTTGCCCGAGCGGCGCCACAGCCTGCCCCTGATGAACACCGGCGCCCCGTCGATGACCGACGATCACGCCCTGGCCTGCCTCGCTTGGATTCAGGCCGGGGTAGGCGCCGTCTCGGTCGATCGTTCTCTGAAGGTCGAGTACGCCCCGGTGAAGGGCGGTCCCAAGCGCCGGGTTGACCTCGGCGCGGCCTTGGAGGCCCACGGCGGCTGGACGAAGGTGTGGTCCACCGGCGACTTTGAGCTCTGGCGTGGGGGCGCGCCGTGAGGCTCCGCGCGGCGTTCGGTGAGCTGCCGACGGTCCTGGGTGTGCTCGGGGCCTGGGCGCTCCTCTGGCGAGATGGGCGCGCGTTTGTGCTCGATGAGCAGCTCGGCGGCTACCGTTGGCCGGACTATGTCTTCAACGCCTGGATGGTCGGCCTAGGCGAGGCGGAGCGTTACGACTCCTTCCGGCGCCCGCTGCACGGCTTCTTGGTGAGCGTGACCGGCGGCTGGCTGGGCAGCGTGCCCAACGCGGCGATCCTGTGGGGTGGCCTGTCCATGGCCGCCGTGGCGCTCTCGGCGGGGGTCTTGGGCCGGGCCCTCGGCGGGCGCTTCGCCGGGGCCTTGGCCGCCCTGCTCGTGGCGAGCGTCGCGCCCAACCTCGAGGCCGCCCGCGCCGGGAACCTCTACCCGCTCCTCGCCGCCACCTCCGCCTTGGCCTTGGCCAGCGCCGCCGCCTTGGCCCGCTGGCCGAGCCTGCCCCTCGCCGCGCTCACCGGGGCCCTCGCCGGGGTGAGCTACGCCACCGACGACCGCGGCGTGATGATGCTGCCCGGCTGCGTGGGCCTCGTCGCCTTGGGCGCGTGGCGGGCCGAGGGCCTCAAACACAAGCTCGGCGTCGCCGCGCTCTTCGTCGCTTTGGCCCTGCCCATCGGCCAGCGCCTCGCCCACGGCTTCGGGCAGCTCCCGTTTAAGGCGCTGAGCGTCGAGCAGAAGCGGGTGATCCAACAAGACGTCGTCGCCCGCTACATCCAAAACTCGCGGGATCCAGCGCTGATCTCGACCTGCGCCTCCGTTCCCAACACAAAGCTCCTCACCCGGGAGTTCGTGCGAGATCCCTGCGCCGCCGCCACGCTCAAGCACAACCTCACCGACCCCATGCGCCGCCACCTGCCCCTGGGCCTCCTCGTGGGCTTGGGGCTCTTGCCCTTGGCGCTCTTGCCCGGCGGGCGGCGCCTCGGCGGCGTCTGGGAGGGACTGTGCGGGGTGATCGTGCCCGCGCTCGGCTTCGGGGCGCTGCTCCTGTTCACGCCGATGCCCGATCGTTACCTGCTTCAGCTCAGCGTCTTGGCGGCGGCGGGGCCCACGATCGGCCTCGCCCGGCTCATGGACGGCCTCGGCGCCGCCCTTCGTCGCCTGCTCGGCGAGCGCCTGCCCACCTGGATCGGCGAGGCGCTGGGCGCGGTGACCCTGTTGGGACTGGGGCTCTGGGCGATGCAGGCCGACCCCGCCGATCGCCACAGCCCCTCGGCCACCCAGCTCGACGCCACCTACACCTCGTGGAACCAGGCCGCGAGCGCCGCCCGGGGCGTGGTCCAGCCCGGCGACACCCTGCTCGACTGCGCCGGCCACAGCGTCAACCTCGCGCTCTTGCCCCAGGTCACCTGGACCGGCCCCCTGGCGAACCTCTGGCAAGACACCGTGCAGGACGACGTCGCCGCGCTCTGTGAGCCCTACCTCACCGCGCCGAGCGGCACGGGCACCCGGTGGGCGGTCGTCGCCTCCCGCCGCCCCGACTCACCCGATCCCAAGGCCCAACAGAACTTCACGCGGCTGTGGTCGCTGGTGAGCGGGCCGACCTGGGAGATCGTGTGGCGTAACGATCGGGCGGTCCTGGCCAAGGCGCGCTGAGCCGACGAGGATCACGCCCTGCAGCGCCGTCACTTGCGCCACCAAAAGGTCCGCCGCCGGGCTATTCTTCGCCTGACCTTCGGCGCCAAGCACGGCCGAACGGTCCTCACCCCCTGGAGACGCCCGCATGACGATCTTGACCCTCACGCTCCTCCTCGTCGGCTGCAAAGGCGACGACACGACCACCGATGACAGCGGCACCACCGACACCCAAGAGACCGGCGAGGTCGATCTCGCCGCCCTCTACGCCGCCGCCGTCGCCGACGCCGCCGTCGCCGACACCGACGAGCTCTACGACCAGCTCATCGCGATCAACGAGAGCAACACGAGCCTCGATTTTGACGCCGAGGGCCGCGTGCTCGTCGTCACCTGGACCTCGTGGAACGGCTACGACGACGGCGTCGGCGCGGACACCACCGTCGGCGTGGATGTGTGGGTGACCACCGTGCCCGAGGTGCAGACGATGTGTTCGAGCCTCGATCTGGACGCCGACGCCCTCACCCTGCGCCTGGAGCAGCACCTCGGCCTGCCCTCGGGCACCGGCAAGGACCGCTTCGTGCAGCTCCGCGTGCACCCCGACGACCTCTTCCGCCCCAGCCCCGACCCCGAGGTGACCGACTCCGTCGCCTCCTTGGACTTCCCCGCCGAGGTCTCCCAAGAGCACAAGGACTGGATCGACGGGCTCATGGCCTCATCCTATGGGGAGAACGGCTACCCCTGGACCCGCCTGGGCTACACCTACGACTGGGCGCCGGGCGCGGAGGAGATCGGCGCCAGCGAGTTCGTGATTCGTAGCGGCTCCACGGTCGGCGTAGACTCCGTACAGAGCCTCGCCGAGTACTGCCCCTAGTCGTCGCGCCGCCCGGGGCGATCAGCCGCGCGGGATCGCCCCGTCAATCGCCGCCAAGACCTGCTCCACCGTGGGGCGGGTCTTGTAGTCCAGCTCCGCGTGGGCCCAGCGCACCACGCCGTCGCGGTCGATCAAGAACATCGACGGCACGGCGACGGTGTGGTGGGTCTGCCCAGAGGACGCCTCCAGATCAATGCCAAACCGCGCGTACTTCTTGACCGTCTCATCATCGATGGCGAAGCTCACGTTCCAGGCGTTGTGGGCGTTCAGCGTCGGGTCCGAGAGCACCGGGAACGGGATCTCCCAGCTCGCCTGGGTCTTCGTGGCCTCGTCCACCCGATCGACGCTCACGAGCACCGGGGTGACGCCGCGGGCCTGAAACTCGGGCCAGGCCTGGGCGAGCTCATGGACCTGGTAGTTGCAGTACGGGCACCAGCCGCCACGGTAAAACACGAGGAGCACCGGGCCGTCCGCGAACAGGCTCTTGAGGCTCACCGCCCCGCCGCCGCCGGCGAACTCCAGCGCCGCGTCGGGCGCGGGGCTGCCCGCCGGGACGCCGACACCTTCAGGCAGCACGCCGACCGTCGGGGCGGCCGTGGTCTCCGCCGTGCGGGGTGGCTTCGTGCCTTCGCCGTTGGGGGTGTGGGCGCAGCCCATCAGGGTGAGCAGGCCAGCGGCGCGGAGGAGAGAGGCAGCGGACATGAAGGCGCTCCGAGTTGAGATCACGCAGGACAAGGCACAGGGATGCCCGGGCCGGGCGTTGGTTTCGCGCCGACCGCAGGGTCAACCCAGCGCGCCCCGCTCAGCGTGACCGGCGCCGGGTGAAGGTGAGCAGGCCCAAGAGCCCGAGCCAGAGGCCGCTCGTCGGGCGCTCCTCGGTGGAGCAGCCGCAGCCGTCCTTGTCCTTCGCGCCGTCGCCGGTGTCATCGATGGCGCCGGTGTCGTCCTCGCCGCTGTCCCCGTCCCCGGAGTCATCTCCACCGTCGGGGACGAGGGGATCCGTGCCCGCCGCGACCTCGTCACCGTCGTTCACGCCGTCGTCATCGGTGTCCGGGTCTAAGGCGTCTGTGTCGTAGTTGCGCTCCTCACCGTCTTCGAGCCCGTCGGCGTCGCTGTCCTTGCTCAGCGGATCGGTGCCCGAGGCGACCTCTTCACCGTCGTTGAGCCCGTCGGCGTCCGTGTCGGCGACCACCGGATCGGTCCCGCCGGACACCTCCGCGCCGTCCGTCAGCCCGTCGGCGTCGGTGTCAGCGATCCGCGGATCCGTCCCGCCAGACACCTCCTCACCGTCCGTCAGCCCGTCGGCGTCGGTGTCAGCGATCCGCGGATCCGTCCCGCCGGACACCTCCTCACCGTCCGTCAGCCCGTCCGCGTCGCTGTCGGCGACGGTGGGGTCGGTGCCGAGGGACTGCTCCTCGGCGTCGTCGAGGCCATCCAGATCGCTGTCTACCGCACAGTCCGAGGTGCCGAGATCACGCTCCGCGCCGAAGTCTAGGCCGTCACCGTCCTCGTCGCCGCTGGGTCCGCCCGACGTGTCACAGTCGGAGTCTACGCCGTCGCCGCAGGTCTCCGTCGCGCCGGGATACACCGAGGAGTTGTTGTCGTCACACTCCGCGCAGGCCGCGAAGGCGTCGCCGTCGTTGTTCTCGTAGCCCGTCGATCCATCACAGTTGTAGTCGTTGGGATCGGTGCAGTCGGTCTCTACGGCGCTCGGGTTGAACGCCAGATCGCCGTCCTCACAGTCGCCTGTGGGCAGGCTGGCCAGCGCCTCCCCAGCGTCGTCGCAGTCGGCGTCGGTGGAGACCCGCTCGTCCTCCAGGCGGTAGCCGTCGCCGTCCGCGTCCACATAACAGCGCTCCCCGCCGTCGCAGTCCTGATCGACGCCGTCGCCGACCCCTTCCGTGGCGCTGGGGTTGATGTCCAGCGCGGTGTCATCACAGTCGCTGCCGGGGCTCACCGCGCCCGACACCGCCGACGCCCCATAGCCGTCGCCGTCCGCGTCGATCATGCAGGCCGTCGCCGAGTCCGAGGGCGCCGCGCCCGGGAAGGTCAGCGCCGAGCCGTCGTCACAGTCCCCTGACGGAGACGAGTCGTCCAGCTCTCCGGCGGCATCGCAGCGAATGTCCGAGGACGACACGCTCAGGCCGGCGTGGAAGCCGTCGCCGTCGGTGTCCACAAAACACAGCTCGACACCGTCACAGTCCTGATCGACCTCATCGCCGACCCCCTCGGCGGCGCCGGGGAAGATGCTGGCCTCACCGTCATCACAGTCACCGTCGAGGTCTGCGTCATCCGCCTCGCCGGAGTCCGCGCAGTCCTCGTCCGAGGAGCTGCGCGTGGCCCCGGTGTGAAAGCCGTCGTTGTCGGCATCGACATAACAGAGCTCTCGCCCGTCGCAGCTCTGGTCTACGCCGTCGCCGATCTGCTCGGTGGCGCTTGGATACCGCGCGGCGTTTGAGTCATCACAGTCTGTCCCGGCGGTCACCGCCCCGGTCGCGCTGAGGTCGCCGTAGCCGTCCCCGTCGCCGTCCGACATACAGGCCGTCGCGGAGTCGTTCGGCGCCGCGCCAGGGAAGGTACGCGAGGCGCCGTCGTCACAGTCTCCGCTGGCTTGGCTGCTCGGGGCCTCCACGCCATCTACACAGTCCAGATCCGTCGAGGGGACGGTCTGATCCCCTCGAAACCCGTCGTTGTCCGCGTCCTCGTAGCAGAGGTCTCCGCCGTCACAGTCCTGGTCTACGCCGTCCGAGACGGTCTCCGTCGCGTTCGGGTGCACGAGGGCGGTGCCGTCATTACAGTCGGTTCCAGCGGTCACCCCCGTCGCGGGGCCGCTGTCTCCGAAGCCGTCGCCGTCGTTGTCGGTCATGCAGGCCGTTGACGAGTCCAACGCGGCGGCGCCGGGGTAGGTGAAGGCGTCGCCATCAGCGCAGTCCCCGCTGGGGTAGCTGGCCCCGACCTCTCCGGCGTCCGCGCAGTCACTGTCCGTCGAGCTGACCGTCGCCGAGCCACGAACGCCGTCGCTGTCGCCATCGACATAACACAGCTCAACGCCGTCGCAGGTCTGGTCGATGCTGTCCGCGACGATCTCCGTCGCCCCAGGGTTCACGCCGCTCGCGCTGTCATCACAGTCCGATCCAGCGGTCACCCCTGTGCCCGGGACGGCGTCGCCGTAGCCGTCGCCGTCGGCATCGGACATACACGCCGTGGTGGACTCCTTCTCCGCGCTGCCGGGGAAGGTCTTGTTGTCGGTGTCGTCACAGTCTTTGGGGGGGCAGAAGCCGTCGCCGTCCCCATCCACACAGTTGCCGTGGTAGATGTAGGCGGCGCCGCGGTTGCTCGTGGTGCCGAAGGCGCCGACGATCACGTCGCTGAAGCCATCCTTGTTCACATCTCCGGCCATGCCGACGGCGGCGCCGAAGTAGGTGCTCGTCGAGAGCCCGGAGAGGGTCGTCACGGCCGTCGAGGCGAGCCCGGCGCTGGAGCCCTCAAACAGGTACGCCGCGCCGGTGTTCGTGCTGAGCCCGTAGGCGCCGACGATGAGGTCGTCGTAACCGTCGGCGTTGATGTCTTCGCCGCCGCGCAGCGCCGCGCCGAAGTAGCTCCCCGTGCTCGGTCCGAGCAGGCGAAGATCATACGAGGTCGAGACGCCCGACGCGCCGCCCTCGTACACATAGGCCGCGCCCGTCGACGAGCTGTAGTCGCTCGATCCGACGGCCAGGTCGGCGAAGTCGTCGCCGTTCACGTCCCCGGCGCCGGAGACCACCCAGCCGAAGGCCTCGCCGCTGCTGCTGCTCCCGCTCAGCGTCGCCTTCACCGTCGTGCCCAGGCCCGCGCTGGCGCCGTGGTACACGTAGACCCGACCGACGCTGGAGCTGTGGTACGGGGCGCCCACGGCGATGTCGTCGTATCCGTCGCCGTTCAGGTCGCCGACGCCCGCCACGGACCACCCGAAGTAGCCCGCGCCAGAGCCGGTGAGCGTGGTCGCCCCCGAGGAGCTGACGCCGCTGGCGCTCCCGTAGTAGACATACGCCGCGCCGTTGCCCGAGCTGATGTAGTCCGCGCCAACAACAAGATCGTTGTAACCGTCGCCGTTCACGTCTCCAGCGCCATCGACGGACCAGCCGAACTCGCCGCCAGAGGTCGTGCCCGTCAGGGTGGTCGTCGCCGAGGACCCAATGCCCGAGGCCGAGCCGTGGTAGATGTACACCGCCCCTCTGCCCGAGGAGTTGTTGTAGGCGCCGATCGCGATCTCCGCGCAGCCGTCGCCGGTGATGTCCCCGAGCGAGGTCAGCGCGAAGGAGAAGTAGTTCCCGGCCGTGGCGCCGTTGAGCGAGCGGGCCGCCGTCGAGGACACGCCTGACGCCGAGCCATGGAAGACGTAGGCCGTGCCACGCCCCGAGCCCAAGGAGGGCGCGCCGACGAGCACGTCGTCGTAGCCGTCGCAGTTAACGTCCCCGGCGCCGGAGACGGACTCACCGAAGTAGCCCGCGGAGCCAGATCCCAAGAGTGAGGTCGAGGCCGTGGTGTACAGCGGGTCGATGACGATGGGGTACTGGGCGAAGCGGTCGTCCACCCAGAGGGTCAACGCGGCGCCCTCGGCCTCCATCCACACGTCCAGGGGCGTCCCGGCGGCGTCCCAGGCGAGGAGCTGGTCGACCGTCCACGGCGCGCCGGCGAGGTCGGCGAAGCGGGCCTCCTCTCCGTCCACGACCAGCGCCGACGCGCCGTCGAGGGTGGTGACCACACGCAGGGGCCCCGAC
Source organism: Pseudomonadota bacterium (assembly GCA_041160755.1). Lineage (GTDB taxonomy): Bacteria > Myxococcota_A > UBA796 > UBA796 > CAJQPC01 > JADKFE01. The sequence continues at coordinate 5,514 of JBEAVX010000100.1, read as the reverse complement.
CCGGCGGGGCGCTCGGTCACGGTGAAGCCTTGCTCGACGCCGCGGCCCTCGCCGACCCACCAGGCGGTGAGCCCATCGTCAAACTCTTGCTCCAACGCCGAGAGACAGGCGCCCTCAGGAGACACGCCCGCCGCAGGGTGGCAGTCGCCGAGGGTCGGCGGCGTGTCCTCCAACAGCGTCAGGCGCTCGCGGCCCCACGCGGACACCCGCAGCCCCACCCGGAGCCCGGCCTCGTCCTCCACCACGACGCCCCCGGCGTGCAGCACCGCCCAGCCGTCGGCGTCGGGGAGGTCCGCCTGAAACCGCCCGTCGCCGAGGGGAAAGATCGCCCGCGCCTCATCGTGGAGTCGCGCCGAGACCACCGGCCACCACGTCGCGCCAGAGGCCGAGGCCTGCGAGGACGCCGCTCCAAGCGGGATCTCCGCGGGCGTCTCCGAGGTCCCAGGGACACAGGAGAGCAGCGCAAAGATCGGGGACAGCGTCAGGACGCGCAGGTGTGGCATGGGAGTGCCTCGGTGCCAGGGGTGCGAAGGTTGTACACCCTTCCCCTCAAGCCCTCAAGATCTCGACAAAAAATGACGCAGCTTGCCGCGCGGGGCTCAGGGCAGGCGCACCGTGCGCAGCCAGTACTGGTTGAGGGTGTCCGCCAGCTCCACCAGGCCCTCAAAGGTGACGGGCTTCGAGATGAACGAGCTCGCGCCGTAGGCGTAGCTCAGCTCGACGTCGTGGGGCGCGTGGGAGGTCGTCAACATCACCACGGGGATGTGCCGCAGCCGGGGGTCGGCCTTGAGCTGCTGGAGGGTCTCGTGGCCGTCGAGCAGCGGCATGTTGAGGTCCATGAGCACCAAGGCGGGCACGACGGGATCCTTGCCGTTCGCCCAGGCCCGAAGCGCGTCGAGCAGGGCCTCACCGTCATCGGCGAAGCGGAGCGGCACGCCCACCCGGGCCTCACGAAAGGCGTCCTCTAGGAGCATCCGATCGTCAAGGTCGTCTTCAGCGATCCACAAGGCCCGAGACGCTGGGGCGACGGTCACGCGCACGGGCACCTCTCCGCAAGAACCGGCAATATAAGCGACAGAGCGGCCAACGCACGCACCAGATCACCCTCATCCCTTGAGCGGAGCGTCCGGAGCCTGCCAAAACGCAACACTTCTGATGTGTTGCTTATTGGGTCACTCACAGCCGGTCAGCCCCTCCACCCAGGCCGTGACCAAGGCCAGGCCCTCGGCGTCGGGGGTCGTGACGCCAACGGGCGGCATCCTCGCCGCGCCGACGTCGGCGATCCGGGCGATGAGCACGCTGCGCGCGGGCTCTCCAGGGGCGATCACCCGGGCGTCGTCGATCCCCAGCGCCCCCGCTGAGGGCGCCACATCACAGGCGCCGGTCTCGCCCAGGGGCACCCCCCAGCGTAGGTCCAGGCTCACCCGGTCTTGCTCGCCGGGCCGGTGACAGCTCCCGCAGTTGGTGTGCAGCCAGCTCCGCGCCCGGTCCTCGACGCTCCCCTCGCCCATCGGGTCCACCAGAGGCGTCGCCGTGGCCGTCGGCGCCGCGTCGAGGAGCCCCGCGTGGAGCCAAGTCTCCAGCTGGTCCGCGACGACGCCGTTCGGATACTCCAGCGCGCCCTGTAGCTGCGACAGCTCCAGGCCCAACACACGCCCCGCCGACGCGGTGTGACAGGTGAGACAGCTCGCCTGATCCGGGATGAGCCAGCCGTGAACCTCGGCCCCGGCGGGGGCAAAGATCGCGTCCTCGCCGTCGTCCTCCCAGGCGTAGCTGTAGCCCGCCCAGCCGCCGTCGTCGTGTCGCATCAAGAGCCGTGTCTCAACGAGCCGGTCCTCCATCCAAAAATGTTTCACCACGACGCTGCCGATGGGCAGCTCCACCCGACCGGTCGCGTCAACGGTGAGCTGCTCCCCATCGGGCATCCCGAACCATCGCCCCTTCTCGGCCCCGTCCGACCAGAACGGGGCGTTGACACCATAGGGGATGAGCCCGGCGCTCACCAAACCGCCCGGCCCGACGCAGCCGGTCTCGCTCAGCCGGGTCGGGAAGCTCGACGCCGTGGCCTCCCCTGCGGGCCCGAGCCGCCACAGCCCACCCTCGCCGCTGTACTCCACGAGGATCACCTCGCCATCGCCGTCCTCGACGAAGGTCGCCGTCCGGAGGTCCATCGAGGGGAGGAGCGCCTCGGCCGCCCATTCGCCGGTCTCCGGGTCTTGGCGGAGGGCCTGGAGCGTCGGCACCATAAAGTCTGAGAACAGGACCGCCCCGGCGAGGTTCGGGATCCCCGCGCCCCGGTACACCACCGCGCCGACGACGCTGCGGGGGTCGGCGTCGTGCGCGTAGGCGTGAACCGGCGGGATCAGCGCGGGATCAGCGCACTCCTCCTCGGAGCGCCCACAGTAGCTCCCCTCGTAGATCGGCCAGCCGTAGTTCCCGCCCCGGGCCACCCGGCTCACCTCCTCCTCTCGCGCGCCGCCGACGTCCCCGACCCACATCTCCCCGGTGAGCGAGTCGAGGCTCCAACCCCAGGGGTTGCGCAGGCCCATCGCCCAGACCTCGGGCGCGCCGCCGACCCCGTCGGGCCAAGGGTTGTCAACAGGGATGCTGTATGGGCTCCCGCCGTCCACATCGACGCGGAGGATCTTGCCAAACCACACCTGCGGATCTTGGGCCGTCCAGGCGTCATCGCCGCCATCGCCGAAGGCGATCCGAAGCATCCCGTCGTGGTCAAAGCCGATGCGCCCGCCGTTGTGGTTCTTCGCGGGCTGGTCCAGGCGTAAGAGCACCTCCTCGCTGCTTGGATCCAGGCTCAGGCCACCGTCTGTGGACCTCAGCCGCGACACGAAGGAGGTGAGCTGGGCGTCGACGACCCCGGTGTACGAGACGAACCACTCATCGGCGCGGGTCGGGTGCGGGGCGATCCCGAGCAGGCCCCGCTCGCCCTCGGCGTACACGCGGTCGCTCAGGTCCACAAACACCCGGGGGGTGGCGGCCCCGTCGTCCTCCACGGCCCAGACCACGCCGCCCTTCTCGGCGACCATGAAGACGCCGGGCTGAATCCACGCCGCCGCCGTGGCCTGGTTGAAGGTCGCGTTGGGGACGATCCGCGTGAGGCTCACCTCGGCGCCTACGACCGGCGGACGCGCCACGGCGAGGCAGTCGGGGTTGGCCGGACGGGACGGGATTCCCCAGGCGGGGGCGGTGTCTACGACGGGCCCGCCGTCCTTGGTGGGGGGCGTCTGGCAGGCGATCAGGGTGAGCAGGAGCGTGAACATGCCCTCACCATACCCTCCGCCCCCGGGCGGCTGTAAGCCCGATGAAAGCCCCGCCCCCGTGCAACGCCGCCATGATGAGGCTCCTCAACGGAGTCAAACCCACCATGCTCCTCCTCCTCCTCACGCTCATCGGATGCAACAAAGATGATGTCGAGTACGAGGCCTGCGAGGTCGCCGATGACTGCGCGGAGTGGATCCCAGAGGACACCACCGGGGTCTGCTTAGAGAAGTCCGGCGGCGGCTTCTGCTCGTGGGAGTGCGCCATCGACGACGACTGCGCCGCCCCAGACGATGAGGAACACCCCTACACCTACGTCTGCTCCTCCTTCGAGAGCGACGCGGGCCTGTACTGCTTCCCCTCCTGCCAAGAAGAGGGGGACACCGACGGCGAGGTCTGCCCTGACGGCTTCACCTGCCGCAGCACCGGCGGCGGCTCGGACAACCGCCGCATCTGTTTCCCCGAGTGAGCCCCCCAAGAAGGCGAGATGACCCTTCACCGCATCGCCCACGATGAGCTGATCTTCACCGTGCCTGGGGCGCTCACTGAAGCCGAGTGCGCGCTGTGGATTCAGCACGGCGAGCGTGTCGGCTTTGACGAGGCCCCGGTCACCACGAGCCAAGGCGCGGTGATGCGTCCAGACCTGCGAAACAACCGCCGGGTGATGATCGACGCCCCCGAGGCCGCCGCCGCGCTCTGGGCGCGTCTCGCCCACGTCGGCCCGCCGCCTTGGCGGGAGCGCCCGGCCATCGGGCTCAACGAACGTTTTCGACTGTACCGGTACAGCCCAGGCGAGCGGTTCTTGCCGCACCACGACGGCGCGTACAGTCGCCCCAACGGTGAGCGGAGCGCCTGGACGCTCATGGTCTTCCTAAACGACGTGATCGAGGGCGGTGAGACGCGCTTCTTTCGGTCGCGCTCTCAAGATCCGTTCGTCACGATCACCCCATCCGCAGGCACGGCGCTGTTTTTTCTGCACCCCATCCTGCACGAAGGGGCGGAGGTGCGGCAGGGCCTCAAATACGCCCTGCGCACCGACGTGATGTTCGCCGCGCCGTGAGACGCGCCCGCCTCAGCGAGCGAGCAGCACGATCGTCGCGATGGCGGCGATGATCGCCACGATGAGGCCGACGATCTTCGCCGTGGAGTACGGCGCGGTGCCGCTCGCCTCGCCGGTGAGACCGTTCACGAGGAAGCGGTGGGGCTTGCCGTCGTACTGGTACGCGGCCACCCAGATCGGCAACAGCAGGAGCTTAAACCGGCCGTCGTAGTACCGAACCTTGATCTCCAGGTTCCGCACCTCGTCGCCGCCGACCTTCTCTTCACACTTCTCCTCGATGATCTCCTCCATGATCTTCTTCGCCAGCTCATAGCCCTCGTCGAGGCCCTTCTGGTATCGCTCGGCGACGAAGCCCTGGAGGAACTTGGGGCTGTACGGCACGAGCTTGTCCAGGGGGAAGGGCTGGAGCGTCTGGAAGAGCTCTTGCTCGATGCCCGTCGAGCCATTGATCATCACGTCGTCAAACTGCTGGCTGTGACGGCCCGAGGCGCTCGTCCACTTGGTCTTCTGCTCTTTGCGCTCGACGGTGTTGCCGTTGTCGTCTTTCTCTTTGACCGTCTCGTAGTAGTGGGTGCCCTTCTCGGCCGTCCAGCCGGTGTCGGTCTTGGCGTCGATGGACCACACGGGCAGGTAGATGCCCTGCACGCTGCCCAAGGCCGCCATCTCTTTGAGGCCGTTGGGGCGGAACCACAGCCCGCCGAGCCACTCGCGGAACTTGCGCTGGGCGTCGGAGCGCTCCATCCGGAACGGCGCCACGGCGTCGGGGCGTAAGGCGTCGTACTTGCTCGGGTTGGGCGTGAGCTGGTGGCTGCCGCAGAACGGGCACGACGTGGCCTCGATGTGGGGCTCCACCTCGCTTGACGCCCCGCAGGATCCGCAGGCGATCTCTTTTTTGGCCTCACCCCAGCCCGGGTTGTCCCGCATCCACGAGTCGACCTCGGAGATGAAGTGGGCCATGGGCTTGTACGCCGCCGGAGGGCCGCCCGCCGCCGTGGGCTCGGGGGCCTCGTCCTTCACGACGTGCCCGCAGTAGGGGCAGGTGAGGTCGCCGGAGCCTGGGCTCCACTCAAGGTCGGCGTTGCAGCTTGGGCAGGGGAAGTTCTTGGCCATCGTCAGGTCCTCGTTTCGACGGCCCAAGACTATCACCCCTGACAAAAAAACGCCGAGCCCCAATGAAG